>JAZBNQ010000411.1:0-13299 GCA_036350775.1 Mariniphaga sp. | reverse complement strand
TTCAACGGCATCGCCACGGGAATAAAGTGTGGCATCGCCTTGCATACAATCCAGCAAAAGCCGCTCGTAAGCTGATGTGAGCCGGATTTCTGCCAAATCGGAGTAATGAAAATCCATATTTACTGTTTGAACCTGAAATCCTGCACCAGGTGTTTTCATTCTGAATTTAAGTAAAATTCCTTCGTCGGGTTGAATTCGGATAACGAGCTGATTGTCAACAGGTCCTGGCAATCCCGTGTTGTTGAACAAATGGTGCGGAACCTGTTTGAAGTGAATGACAATTTCGGTAACACGTGCGGGTAGTTTTTTACCGGTTCGAATATAAAACGGCACACCGCCCCAACGCCAGTTATCGATATAAAACTTCATAGCCACAAAAGTTTCGGTGCGTGAATTCGGATCAACGCCCTTTTCTTCGCGGTAGCCTTTTACCTGAACGCCCTTTATGTTGGAAGTAATGTACTGGCCCCTGACCACAAAATCGGCTACCTGCTCTTCGGTTATGGGGCGCATTGACTGAAAAACTTTTACAATTTCGTTACGAATGGCATCAGCTTCAATCACTACAGGAGGTTCCACAGCCACAAAACCCACCAACTGAAGCAGGTGGTTCTGCAACATATCGCGCAAAGCCCCCGAATGATCGTAGTAGCCACCGCGGCCTTCTACGCCCAGACTTTCTGCAGAAGTAACCTCAACCCGCTCAATAAAATTGCGGTTCCACAGCGGTTCAAAAATACCGTTGGCAAACCGTGTAACCAACATGTTCTGTACACTTTCCTTTCCCAGATAATGGTCGATGCGGTAAACCTGGTTTTCATTGAAATAATGCAGTAAATTTTTATTTAATTCCCGTGCCGATTCCAAATCCGTTCCAAAAGGTTTTTCTACGATTATTCTTCGAAAATATTTTTCTGACTTGCTCAGGTTCTGTTCAGCCAGGTTTTGTGCAATACTTTCGTAAACCGAAGGGGGAGTGGAGAGGTAGAAAATGTAGTTGGATTCGATGCTTCTGTCCTTTTCCAGTTTTTTCAACCGCTCTTTTAATTTTATAAAATCGTCGGGTTCGTTTGGAGATACCGATTCGTAAAACAATTTGTTCTTAAAATCGGCAGTTTCTTTGTCCAAAGGCAAAAATTCATCTGCTTTTTTTCTGAATTTTTCATCGGATAGTTCGGTGCGCGATGCTCCCAAAACAGCAAATTTTTCAGGCAACAAGTCCTGTTCGTACAAATCAAACAATGCTGGAATCAGTTTACGCTTGGTTAAATCGCCCGATGCACCAAAAATGATAAGTATGTGGTTTTCCGGTTTTTTCATTTCTTAAGATTTTTCTTCTTCAACACAATACACAATCACATTGTTTTCGTGGAAAAAGTAGTGAAATACTAAATTAATGGATGGCAAATTTTTAGACAATTGCCCATAAAAAACTCCACCCTCCGATTTCAAATCAAATTTATGAATATTTATTTGTGATTTAAAATCAATTTCTGGCCAAATGGAAAATTTAAAAGCAGCCTCTTTAGCACACCAGTATAACATACGTTGAAGTTGTGGATTAGGCGAATTGTTAACATCATTCAGTTCATTTTCAGAAAGAAAACGGATTGCAATTTTTTCAGTGTTCCGTTGGATATTTTCTACGTCCACACCTGAATTTTTTTCGTATAGTAACACAACGGCCAAATCTGCCGAATGTGAAATGCTGATAAAAAGCGAATTATTTTTTAA
The DNA here is from genome assembly GCA_036350775.1 of Mariniphaga sp. Lineage (GTDB taxonomy): Bacteria > Bacteroidota > Bacteroidia > Bacteroidales > Prolixibacteraceae > Mariniphaga. The sequence continues at coordinate 11,565 of JAZBNQ010000411.1, read as the reverse complement.
TCTTGGTTTTCGGCCTGCAGCATAATAAATTTCAACTTTTTCGCCCAGCATGTTTTCCAAAAGCAAGCGGATGGTTAGGAATTCTCTTTTCCGGTTTTCGTATTTTATAGTTTGAAAATCATTTTTTTCTTTTTCTGAAAACCGGAAAATATGTTGAAGTTTTTCACTGGATTCCTGAAATTTCCAGATTCCAATTTTTCCTTTTTTGATATCGAAAATTTTTACTGCCGGCATTATTTCCATTTGGTGGTTTCTATAATTTGAATCACATCACGCTCCAGAAACTCGATAACCGGTTTCAGCGAATCGATATCAGGAGTGGCCCTAATGTAAAGGGCGCCACGCAAAAAGTGCCTGATGCTGTCAGTCAGAAAAAACTGAATAGGAGAAGCGGCATTTCCTTCAATCTGGTAAACGGTGCCATAAACTTTTTCTTCAGGATTAACAAAAATCCGCTCTTCAATTGCATTGGCTTTTATCGAATGTTTGTAAGCCAATTCGCGGCTTTCTTCCATAAATTCGGCAAGCAACTCGCGTGGTGGTTTAAAGTTGTTTTGCAAATTGTAATAGGAAATATGTACTTCTGCTTTATTTTCAGGAACCTCTAGGTTAATCCACCCGCGTTGATCCGGATTCTGGTAGTCAGGAACAATTTTTACATATTGGGGAATATCAAACTGGTAAGGAAATTGATTTGCTATGGGTTGATATTTTTTTTCAGGGAAACTAATTCTAAAAAAACCACGGGGTTTGGGTGTAAATTTTTCTTTACAACCAAATGAAGATATGACCAGAATGAATAGAAAGAATTTATATTTCATCATGAATTTGTTGCCATTTTATAACGCAAAAATAAAGGCTTTATTGAATTATAAATTACAAGTAAAGCAATAAGAAATATTCATTAACTGAATTTAGCAGTCAGTTAATGAATATTTGGTTTTTAAACCATTGACTTCAATTCAACGGTTTATTGGCAAAAAGAATAAGAATGCAAAGTTCAGAATGGCAGATCATCGTCACCACCTGGTGCTTCAACTTCAGTTTCATTTGCGTTTTTAAAACCGCTTGTCTCTGTTTGGTTGCCTCCGTATTGGGTGTTATTGTTTTCACTTTGCTGATTGTCTGGTCGTGAACCCAGCAACTGCAATACATCGGCAACTATTTCTGTAGTGTATCGTTTGTTGCCTTCCTTATCATCCCAGGAGCGGGTTCTTATTTTTCCTTCAATATATAATTGACGGCCTTTGGTTACATACTTTTCTGTTACATCAGCCAGTCCGCGCCAAACAACAATATTATGCCATTCGGTCGTTTCAACCTTGTCGCCGTTTTTGGCGATGTAACTTTCTGATGTGGCTAAGGGGAAGTTTGCAACTGCAACTCCGGAATCGAGATGCCTGATTTCAGGGTCTTTGCCCACATTTCCTACTAAAATAACTTTATTTACTGCCATTTTTTTAAAAATTGGTTAACGATTTAAAAATACAAATTCTGAATTTAAGTTTATCTGGTTTAGGTTTATTTTTTTAAATTATTCTGTTTTTCTCCAATAAAAGCTCAATTAGCCGGGGAACTGCAAATTTCGGAACATCTTCTTTTAAGACGGAAATCATTCCCTTAAATGGCTTATTATATTTGTCAATTTCAACTTGAATTAACCGTGCAAAAATTATTTGATGACTGAGTATATGTTTGCGTTTACCTGAAACATATTTTATATTGTATTGAAAACCATTAATAAAAGGCGGATTTATTTTTAATATTTCTTCTTCGCTTAATTCCTGTTCAGTTTCTACCAGCGGCAACTGATAGAGGTTCTTCCAGATATCATTTCCTATGCGTTTTTCCAACCAGGTATTTTCGCCTGAATCAATAAAATAATAGTAAAAATAACGGGTGCGTAGCTTCAGTTTTGCAGTTTTTACCGGCAGATTATCTAATTGCTTTTTTTGAAATGCAAAACACGTAGGTTTTAGCGTACAGGCAGAACAATCAGGTGATTTGGGAACGCATTGCAGTGCACCAAATTCCATTAAGGCCTGGTTGTGAAATCCCGGATTTTCGTTAGAAATTAGTTCTTCTGCCAGCTTTAGAAATACCTTTTTCCCTTTCCCGGTGGCAGGAGAATCGAAAATTCCAAAATACCTTGCCAGAACACGATAAATGTTGCCGTCGAGTGCAGGATAGGGGAGTCCGAAAGCGATAGATGCGATCGCTGCTGCTGTGTAAGGGCCAATTCCTTTTAACGAAAGAATTTCTTGGTAACTATCAGGAAATTTTCCCTTGTAGTTTTCCTTAATATTTTTAGCAGTAGCATGTAAATTGCGCGCCCGTGAGTAATATCCAAGTCCTTGCCATAATTTCAGAACCTCATCTTCAGTGGCATTGGCTAAATCTTTAATGGTTGGAAACCTTTCAATGAAATTGGTGTAATAAGAAGTTCCCTGCTCAACCCGGGTTTGTTGAAGAATGATTTCTGATAGCCAGATTTTATACGGATCGGTAGTTTCTCTCCAGGGAAGATAACGTTGGTTTTTTGTAAACCATTTATAGATTTTATGTAAGAAATCATTCATTTTTTTGTAAATCCATGAAAAACTTTCAGAAAAACAAAAATAATTTTTTTGAAAAGCTTTTGGGTTATTAAATTATTTATATTTTTGCACACCATATTAATTCGATTAATTTATTGATATTTAAATATTTTAAGACATGACAAAGGCAGATATTGTAAATGAAATCTCGAAAAACACAGGTATTGAAAAGGTAACTGTTCAAAAAACAGTGGAAGCCTTTATGGAAACCGTTAAAGATTCTTTAGCTAGTGGTAAAAATGTTTATTGCCGTGGCTTCGGTAGTTTTATAGTTAAGAAACGGGCAGAAAAAACTGCAAGAAACATTTCTAAAAATACTACCATTATTATTCCGGCACATAATATACCTTCGTTCAAACCCGCGAAAACATTTGTGTCGCAAGTTAAAAACAACGTAAAGTAATCAGTTATGCCAAGCGGAAAAAAAAGAAAAAGACATAAAATGGCAACGCATAAGCGCAAAAAAAGGTTGCGCAAAAACCGGCACAAAAAGAAGAAATAGCTTTTTGCAGGGTTATTTTATAAAATAACAGATTAAACCTAAGGTAACATTATCTTAGGTTTAATCTGTTATATATAGCATATTAATTTTATTTAACAGTATTAATATTTAGGTTGTGAGTAGTGATTTAATTATAGACGTCACTCCTTCCGAAATTGTTATAGCATTACAGGAAAATAAAAAGCTTGTTGAATTATCCAGAGAAAAGAGCGGTGCCAGATTTGCTGTTGGCGATATTTATCTTGGAAAGGTAAAAAAAATAATGCCCAGCTTGAATGCGGCGTTTATAGATGTAGGGTATGAAAAAGATGCATTTTTACATTACCTTGACATGGGGCCGCAATTTGCTACTCTGAATAAGTTTTTGCGCATAGTTTCTTCCAGGAAAAACAAAGTAACATCCATTTCAAAAATTCATTCTGAGCCCGATATCAATAAGGAAGGCAGAATTACTGAAATTTTGAAGGTTGGACAAAGTATTTTGGTTCAGGTGGCTAAAGAACCCATTTCAACTAAAGGACCGCGACTTACTTCTGAAATATCTATCGCCGGGCGTTTTATGGTTTTAATGCCGTTTAGCGATAAAGTTTCAATTTCGCAGAAGATTAAGTCGAATGAAGAAAAAAGCCGTCTGAAAAAACTTATTCAAAGTATCAAACCCAGAAAATACGGGGTAATTATACGTACCGCAGCAGAGGGTAAAAAAGTTGCCGAACTCGATCAGGAATTACGTGGTCTTGTTGATAAATGGGAAACCACATTTCATAAATTGAAACGTGCTACTGCACCTTCGCTTGTAATTGGCGAAATGGACAGGGCTACCGCATTGCTTCGCGATATTTATACCCCAAAATTCAACAGCATTATTGTGAATGACCAATCGGTTTGCAACGAAATAACCGATTACATAGGTAGTATTCAACCCGACAAAAAAAAGATAGTTAAACTTTACAAGGGAAGAAGACCTATTTTCGAGCATTATAGCATTGAAAAACAGATAAAAGCTTCGTTCGGAAAAACAGTATCTTTTAAAAATGGTGCCTATTTAATCGTTGAGCATACCGAAGCATTTCACGTAATTGATGTGAACAGCGGAAACCGGGCAAAAACTGCAGGAGACCAGGAATCAAGTGCCCTGGAAGTAAACCTTGCAGCCTGTGTTGAAATTGCCAGACAATTGAGGTTGAGAGATATGGGTGGCATTATTGTCATCGATTTTATTGATATGCATGTACAAGCTAACCGGCAAAAGGTTTTCGACTACATGAAAGAAATTATGGCCGATGACCGTACAAAGCATAATATTTTACCGCTGAGTAAATTTTGCCTGATGCAAATTACCCGGCAACGAGTTCGTCCTGAAGAAATTATTGAAACGGCCGAAAAATGTCCTACCTGCAATGGCAGTGGAAAAATTATGCCTACCATTTTGTTTGCTGATGAGTTGGACAGCAAAGTAAAATATATTTTGAAAGATTTGAACAAGAAAAAATTATTGATTTCTGTTCATCCCTATATTGCTGCATATCTTACCAAAGGATTGAAAAGTATTCGGAACAAATGGTTTTTTAAATTTTTTAAATGGGTGAAAATTGAATCCAATAATTCACTTTCGTTTCTCGAATATCACTTTTTTGATGAAAACATGGAGGAGATTATTTTATAAAAGAAAGCCGGTTTAAAAGCCGGATTTTTTAAACAAAACTTATGGATATTTGCAAGGGAACAATAGAAAATGATAATTGTTATATTGAAATATGTACATTTGTAGATGTTTTATTTTGAAATAAAGGATTAGAAAAAATGAAGAAACTGACTCTTGTATTTTTAGCTTTTTTTATTGCATTTTCCGCATTTTCCCAGATTATAGAACCCATAAAATGGACGTTTGATTCAAAACAAAACGGAAAAGATGTTGAACTAATTTTTGAAGCCAGCATTGATGAAAATTGGCATTTATACGATACCTACCTGCCGGAAGGAGGTCCAATTGCCACCCAGATAGTTTTTGAAGATTCTACCCTTTTCAATTTTGTTGGCGAACTTCAAAAAGATCCTCAACCTGTAGAAAAGTATGATAATATTTTTCAGCTTAATCTTCGTTTTTTCAGCGATAGAGCCACTTTAACCCAAAAAATCAGGTTAAAATCTGATGATCCGGTTGAAATAAAAGGTTATGTATTGTTTATGGGCTGTGATGATGAAATGTGTCTTCCGCCCAATGAAGCAGAGTTTACTTTTCAGTTTAACGGAAGTGGTGAATCGCTGCAGGCTGCAACTGCGAATAATGCTGAAAGCGGTGTTTCAGGTTCAGCAAGCGGTCAAACACTTTGGCTATTTATTCTTATTTCGGCTTTGGCCGGCTTCGCAGCCATATTAACTCCGTGTGTTTTTCCAATGATTCCTATGACGGTTTCATTTTTTATGCGCGGAAGCGAAAACAGGGGAAAAGCAATCCGGAATGGTTTGTTTTTTGGACTATCAATTTTGCTAATATTTTCTTTGCTTGGAGCTTTATTTACATTTGGCCTGTTTGGTCCGAATGTGGGAAATATATTAAGTACACACTGGATTCCCAATCTCCTTTTTTTCCTGTTGTTTATGGTTTTCGCCATTTCTTTTTTCGGTGCTTTCGAAATTGTTTTGCCGAGCAGCCTGGTGAATAAAACTGATTCAAAAGCTGAACAGGGAGGATTGGTTGGAGCCTTTTTTATGGCACTTACAACTGTAATTGTTTCTTTCTCCTGTACCGGACCTTTTATTGGTGCCTTAATTATTGAAGCAGTCCAGGATGGAGGAATGCGACCGTTAATCGGTATGTTCTTTTTCGGGCTGGCTTTTGCATTGCCATTTACTTTGCTGGCCATTTTCCCGTCTGCACTGAACAAACTTCCAAAGTCAGGTGGCTGGCTGAACTCCATTAAAGTTGTTTTTGCCTTTATTTTGGTTGCATTTGGACTGAAATTTCTGAGCAACATCGACCAGGTTTACGGACTGAATTTTATCAGCAGGGAAATTTACCTTGCCATATGGATTGTTTTGTTTTTCCTTTTGGGAATGTATTTTCTGGGTAAAATCAAATTCTCGCACGACAGTGATTTGCCGTATATTGGGACCGGACGATTATTTTTATCTGTAGCTACTTTTACTTTTGTGATTTACCTTTTTACCGGATTATTTGGTGCTCCGCTGGCTTCTATTTCGTCATTGTTGCCACCACAAAGTTCAGGTCAATCTTATTTTCAGGCGGGACCTTCCGGGCAGAGTGTTCAGAATGAACTTTGCGGACCGGCAAAATATGCAGATAAATTACATCTTCCCCACGGTTTAAATGGTTATTTCGAATATGAACAGGGAATGGCTTGTGCCGAAGAGCAGCAAAAACCGGTATTCCTTGTATTTAAAGGGCATGCCTGTGCCAATTGTAAAAAGATGGAGAACGGTGTTTGGGCCGATCCGCGTGCATTGAAGATGCTTGCTGAAGATTACGTAATAATTGCACTCTACACTGATGACAGGACTAAATTGCCAGAAGATGAGCATATTACTTCAAATGTGGATGGAAAAGTAAAAGATACTATGGGTAAAAAGAATCTCGATTTTCAGATTGATAAATATGCCACCAACAGCATTCCTTTTCATGTAATAATTGAACCCGACGGGACCGAGCATAAATTGGGGGTTACTTTTGAAGATGATGAATTTGTTAACTTTCTTCAAAAAGGCTTATAATCAGTAAAATAAAAATGAACAAAAAATCCTGGGGAATCCATTTCCGGGTTTTTTGTTATCATTTTTTAACACAAAATCTTTTCATCCACTTTTCATAATGGATATCTTTAAATGAATTTAATTCGTAGGAAATGGATTTTACAAACTGGTTATTTTGGAATGTTGACACACAAATTGATTTCGTTTATCCGCGAGGTAAACTATATGTTCAGGGTGCAGAAGAATTGCGTCCGCAATGGAAAGAGTTGACAGGGCTTGCGAAAGAAAATTCTATCAGGGTTGTAAATACGGCAGATTATCATTATCCGAACTCACCAGAACTTGATTCTTCCCCCGATTTTATAAATACTTTTCCTGAACATTGTATGGCAGGAACCCGGGGCGCTGATTATATAAGGGAAACAGACCCGGAAGATTCTATTATTTTCGACTGGGATAAAGAATATCTAATTACGCCCGAACTTTTTAACAGTGAAGAACACAGAAATTTTATTATCAGGAAAGATGCTTTTGATGTTTTTGACGGGAATCCGATGACTGATACTATTTTGAAACAGCTAAAACCTGACACGGTTGTAGTTTATGGTGTTACAACCAATGTTTGTGTGGATGCAGCAGTGAAAGGTCTTGTAAAAAAAGTAAATAAGGTTTATGTTATAACAGATGCCATTAAAGAATTGCCTAATATTCCGTTACCCTTTGATACCTGGAAAAAGAAGGGGGTTGAGATGATTAACCTGGCGAATCTGAAAAAGCTGATGATAGGAAATTAATTTTTATTTCTATTTTCCTTCAGAAATTTTTTCTCAAGCAAACTGCTTCGTTTTATAGTGGCTCTTAACCAGGCTAATTTAATTTCGTTCCTTTCTTTTTCACTCAGTTTCCAATTGATTTCAGGTTGGTTACGTAATTTTTGCGATAACTGATACAAAACTATGGCTGCCGAAACCGAAATATTAAAACTTTCTGTAAATCCGTACATGGGAATTTTCATAAATTCGTCAGCCTCTTCCATAATTGTTTCTGAAATTCCAGGCAATTCTGAGCCGAAAACAATAGCAACTTTTCCTTTGGTAAGATCAAATTCGGGTAAAAGCTGGTCATTTATATGTGGTGAAGTTGCCACTATCCGATAACCTTTCATTTTCAATGTTTTTATGGCTTCCAGACTGTTTTGTTCATTTTGGTTGTATTTATGCAAACTAAGCCACTTTGAAGCACCCATGGCAACTTCCCTATCAACAGTAAACTCATTTCTGTTTTCAATAATATGGATATGTTGAACACCAAAACAATCGCATGTCCGCAGAACAGCACTGGCATTTTGTGGCTGGAAAATGTCTTCTAAAACCAAAGTAATATAAGAAGTTCTTTGTTCCAGTACTTTTTCAAATAACTTCATCCTTTCTTCAGTAACAAATTGGCCTAAATGATTAATTAATTCTTCTTCCATTTAATAGTGATTAAACTGCAATAATAAAAAAAAGGGAAGCATTTGCTTCCCTTCAATTTTTTTAGTATCCACATTTTTATTAGGATACTGCATCAGCCAAATCGGCACCAGCTTTAAATTTTACCACTTTTTTTGCAGGGATTTTAATTTCTTTCCCTGTTTGTGGATTTCTTCCGGTACGAGCACCGCGTTCACTAACTGAAAAAGTTCCAAAGGAGATAAGAGCTACCCTGTCTCCACCCTTTAGGGCGTCAGTGGTTGCGCTTATAAAAGCGTCAAGAGCTTTTTTTGCATCAGCTTTTGTCAGGCCGGCTCCGGCGGCCATTGCATCAATTAATTGTGCTTTGTTCATAAGTTAAAAAATTTAAATGAAAAACTAAATTATTGTAAATAAGCAAATTATAATAGTTATTTCTTCTTTTATTCATTGACTTTTGGAATTGGTCAATCCCGGAAAGCCAGTAATATCAATAGTTTCAGAGAACCCTTTAAAAGTTTTAGCTAAATTCAGAAATAAGTTTTAAAAAAACAACCCTAATCCCCCTTTTTTTTCAGCAATTCCAAAATTTTTTAACGATTAGGTTTTTCAGGATTGAAAAAAAGTTCTACTTTTGTCGCGCCCGGAGAGATGGCAGAGTGGTCGATTGCGGCGGTCTTGAAAACCGTTGAACTGAGAGGTTCCGGGGGTTCGAATCCCTCTCTCTCCGCAAAAAATCCATCAGGAAACTGGTGGATTTTTTTGTGCAGAAACCTGTTGATAACTTTTCAGGATTTTTAGGTAATTTGGAATGAATTGCTATATTTGCAGTCGCAAAATTTGCAGGGTAAACTCTCCTTGTACTTATAGGGAGACAGAGCACTGAAAAAATACGGGTGTAGCTCAGTTGGCAGAGCACTGGTCTCCAAAACCAGGTGTCGGGAGTTCGAGTCTCTCCTCCCGTGCGAAAAAAAAGTTTAAGAGGCTGTCTCAAAACCGAGGCGGCCTTTTTTTTGTGCACCAGGTTTGGAAATAATCAATGATTGTCAAGCGTATTCAATAATCTTGTTCATTCGTTCTGAAATGTCTTTCAGGCGGTTTCGGTCGCCACCGCTCACTTCGGCAATTATCCAACCTCCTTTGTAGTCAATTTCCCTTATTGCTTGCATCACAACCGGCCAGTTGTTGTCGCCATCCAGCAGATTCACCCTGAAACCTTTTCGCAATCCTTCTTCGTTCATTACTTTGCGGCTAAATTCCTTAACATGAATTTTCATAATCCGGGAATTCAGTGTTTTAATCCAATGCTCGGGCCAACCATAGCGTAAAATGTTGCCTACATCAAAATACCAGCCAACCAGCGGGTGGTTAATTTCATCAACGAAACGCCTGGCTTCCACCGGGCTAATCAGAAAGTTATTCCAAACGTTCTCAAGCGCGATTTGAATTCCGGTTTCTTCAGCAAAAGGGATGAGTTCCCGAATGGAATTAAGGGCTGTAATATAAGCCTGCTCATAAGTCACTTTTTCATTTACAACTCCCGGAACCACAAGCACTGTATCGCTGCCAAAGGCTTTTGCTTCCTGTAACGATTGTGCAACTGACTGAATGCACTCATTTCTAACATCCGGATCGGGATCGGAAAGCGGCTTTTGCCAGTGGTCTTTGTTTACCACACTGGGAATTTCAATCCCTGCTTTTTCTTTGGCTTCAAGAATTTCTGTTTTGCTCAAATCCGTAGGGGCATTTAGTTCCACACCATCGAATCCCAAATCCTTAACCAGCTTAAATTTATCTGTAAGAGATAAATCTTCCCTTATCATTCCAAAACCCAAACCTTTTTTTAGTGCAATTTTTTGTGAGGGATAGCTGGACGAAACGGCAGCCGATAATAACGGATTGACAACTCCCGAAAATCCGGCAATGATTGCGGTTGATTTTAAAAAATTCTTCCGGTTCATTTTTTTTAGCTTAAATACATAGTAAATATACGCTATTAGTATCTGAAAACAGCATTAATTTCCGAGCTTGAATCGGGTAAATCCTCCTCGCCTTCAAGAAAAACTTTTCCACCTTGTTCAAAAACTTTTAAGGCAGCAAAGTTCAAAAGCGGAACTCCTGTTGAGTTTGTTATGTTCCCTGAGTCCTGTAATTCTGGTTCTGTTTTGTACTGGCCTAAAATATCTCCGTTTTTTTTAAGGAAAAGAGTATCTACCTTTCCATCCTGGGCAGCAGTTATTATTTCATTAAGGTCTGTAGATGTTTTTCCGGATTTGCTCAATTCATGGAATTGTTCCTTTTTATCCTGGCGACTCTTGTTGAAATGAGATTTCAGCAAATTCCAGGCTCTATCGTGCAATTCCAGGGAATCCATGTCTGCCGGATTGCCGGAAATGTGCCGGGGATAGAGATTTTTATACGAATTGGCCTCTTTGTAAATCGGAAAATGGTAATCCAGGCACGATACAACTAAAGGCGGAGTTTGATCGTTATGCAGGATTTTCATTAACCCTTTGTCTATGGCACGGAAATATTGCAACAGTTCGTTTTTAGCTTTTTCATCACTTTTGGCATGACCGTGAAATGAACCTTCTCCCTGGTTTCCCTGCTGGGTTCTGAACTGCAAACTTTTTTGCTCATAATCATACCCCACTATATCTTCCAGTCGTGACGGAGTTAAGTCGTCAACTTTAATTTCTGTAATACTGTGCCTGGTTCCTTCGTAGAAACTTACTGCATCAGCCTTTAATGTGAGCAGGTAATAAACTCCGTCCCCGTTAAATAGAGGCATCAGCGGTTTTAAATAAAATTCATTTGAAACGATATTGAATTCTTCAAAATGGACTGGCAGAGTATATATTTTGAATTTATTCTCCGATAGGAAAATGGCCAGGCCATCTGACTGGTGCCGCCAAAATTCGCCGTTATTAATCAGTTTGGTTATTGGGGCGGTTAAATTTTTTATTTCATTTTTATGGATACCTAATTTTTCCAGTTTGTGCTTCACTTCCTTTAACTGGTTTTTTAGCTTCAAGGCATCTTCGCCATTAAGTGTTTCTTTACCAGCCCGGTGTGTGGGTATAAAAACCGAAACGGCAAGTGAATTTTGCATTTGGGTTAATTCCAGTAATTCTTTTTTGCTAATCATAATGGTGTGAGTTTTGAATTAATAATGAATTTTTTAATGTTAACAACGCACAAAACGCAGCCTTCTAAAAATTTTAACGTGTTAGAATTTTATTTGTTCTGAATTTTTTGAAAGAAGGAGTGTTGTTTTAGGATTTTTAAGAAATCAGTGAATATT
>JAZBNQ010000410.1:0-2474 GCA_036350775.1 Mariniphaga sp. | reverse complement strand
GGATTTCCCGGCAACATTCTGGTTTACCGGTATCATTGACGGCATTTTTACCTTGTTGTATTTTGTATTTGCCTTCCGGGGCGGGCTGGGAATGCGTGAGTTGTTTCTTCCTGGAAATAAAAAAACTGAATAAAAGAACGTTTCCTTTAACAACTAACCTATTTTTACAAACATTTTAAATTGATCTATGATACAAGTCAACAACCTGCAATTTACCTATAAGAAAACCCAAAAGGAGGCCATCCAAAACATGTGCTTCGATGTTGCAAAGGGCGAAGTTTTTGGTTTTTTGGGCCCCAGTGGCGCCGGTAAAACAACGACGCAACGACTTATTATAGGATTGCTTAGAAACTACACCGGAAAAATTGAAGTGCTGGGAAAAGAACGAAACCAATGGGGAAAAAACTTTTATGAGCAGATTGGTGTAGCCTTCGACTTTCCTAATCTTTATACAAAACTAACAGCAAAAGAAAATCTTCAACTCATAGGTTCCTACTACAAAAATAATTCGGAAAATCCCGAAAAATTGCTTGACCGCGTTGGTTTACTGCCGGAAAAGGACGTGCGGGTAGAAAACTTTTCCAAGGGAATGAAAATGCGGCTGAATTTTGTACGCTCCATCATGCACAATCCAAACCTGATGTTTTTCGATGAGCCAACCTCCGGGCTTGATCCTGTAAATGCACATGTTATTAAAGAGATAATACTGGAACAAAAGAAAGCCGGTAAAACTGTTTTTCTCACCACCCACAACATGACAGTTGCTGAACAGCTTTGCGACAGAGTGGCTTTTATTGTTGAAGGCAAAATTGTGAATATTGGTTCTCCAAAAGATTTAATGATTGAACACGGCAAACGGCTGGTGAAGATAGAATATCAGATGAATGGGGATATCTGCGAACAATCTTTTGAACTAACAGACCTTGGAGATAATCCCGATTTTTTGAATATCCTCCGGAATTCGAAAATCAAAACCATTCACAGTTGCGAAGCCACCCTTGAAGATATCTTTATTAAACTTACCGGGAGGAGCTTACTATGAGACTGTTACATGCTATTCTGGCTGATATGCGCTTTCAGATAAAACATGGGTTTTACCTTGTGTATGTCATCATTACGGTAATGTATCTGATTATTCTGTCGTTTTTACCCGAAGATATTTTATCTGTCGCACTGCCTTTGGTGGTGTTTTCCGATCCCTCCGTTCTGGGATTGTTTTTTATTGGGGGCATTATTCTGCTGGAAAAAGGCCAGGGAGTTTTAATGGTGCTTGTGGTAACGCCTCTGCGATCAACAGAATACATTCTTTCAAAAGTTATTTCCCTGTCCGTTATTTCGGTAGCAGCAGCCCTCACGATTACCTGGTTTAGCTATTTCCCTTCCGTTAACTGGATGTTGCTTATTTTGGCAACTATTCTTACTTCGGGTATTTTCACCCTGCTCGGTATAATGATTAATGCAGGTTGCAATACGGTTAACCAGTATCTGCTTAAAACCATTCCTTACATGCTGCTTTTCACTTTTCCATGTTTTGCTTTAATCGGGTTTCCATATTCCTGGCTGTTTACAATTGTTCCCAGTGTGGCAGCATTGAAATTGATGTTGGGAGTTTATCACGGCATTATATGGTATGAAGCAGCAGCTTTGGTGGGTTATCTCTTCATCGTAAACTACATACTCCTCAGGTTTGCTGTGCGTGTCTTTGAAAATAAAATCGTTTATCAGGATCAGTCATTATGATACAAATTACACTTTTCAGAAACGACATTAAACAGATCATTCGTGATCCGGTGATGACCCTGTTGCTGGTTGCTCCCCTGTTGTTGATCATTGTATTTAAAATACTTGAAGTTGTTTTAATCCCTTTTTTGGTACAAAAAACAGGGTTTGATGTGATGCCTTATGCATCGTATGTTTTTTCTTTTATCATGTTGATGAATGCTGGCATGCTGGGTATTGTTACCGGTTTTATGATGCTGGATGAACGCGACGGAAATATTGCCCAGCTGCTGGAGGTTACTCCACTTGGCAGAAGTGGATATTTAATAAACAGGCTTTCGTTTGCATCCGTGCTATCTGTTCTTTACTGTTTGGTAAGCTTTGCTGTTTTTAGCCTTGTTGAACTTCCCTTCTATTCTGTAATCCTTCTTTGCCTTTTTTCTGCCATTTACACTGCAATAATAGGATTACTCATATACTCCGGGGCCGATGACAAAGTAAAAGGACTCACCTTCGCCAAAGGATTAAATTCTTTGGTTCTGTTTGCTTTTACCGATCTGTTTGCCCTTAACTGGCTCACGTTCGTATCATGGTTTTTTCCACCCTACTGGATTACAAAGATGATTAAAGCACCCGATTCATTTCTTGTTAATTGCCTTGCTCTCACCATCCATGTGGCTTGGTTGGCTGTGTTGATATTTCGTTATGGACGAAGAGAATCATAAAACTACGTGATCTCTAATAATACATCCAGT
>JAZBNQ010000409.1:0-2819 GCA_036350775.1 Mariniphaga sp. | reverse complement strand
CCCTCATGGCAAAGTGGCCATGTAAAAGGCCTCCGGGCCCGCGGCGGATTCGAAGTGGATTTGGCCTGGGAAAATGGCCAACTCACCGAAGCTAAAGTTACTTCCCTGCTCGGCAATCCATGCAAAGTGATGTACGTAGATAAAATGGTGGAAATGGAAACAGGGGTTGGGGAAAAGGTAATGCTGGATGGAAATCTGGAATAGAAGTATTTTTTTATAAATTTGTAATAAAATTTATATGATATGGAATTGAGTGTTAATATAAATTACAATCAAATACTTAGGTTGATTCGGCAGCTACCCAAAAAAGATATTGAAAAATTAACCAGAACATTGCAAAGTGAGATTTCTGCTGAAGAATCTTCCAAAACACTGGACCAAATAATTTTACAAGCTCCAACATGGACTGATTCCGATTTTAAGGAATACAAAAAAGTCAGGAGCCATATCAATAAATCAAGAGTTGCATGATTTTATTGGATTCCTCAATATTAATTGAACTATTCAGAAAAAAGAATAAAGAGAAAACACTGTTTTATCATTTATCTAAAACCGAAGTCAGTTTTTGTATTTCATCGATCACCAATTATGAAATTGGTATTGGAAACAGAAAAGCACATACCGCTTATTGGGAAAATTTAAGTTCCAATTTCAAAGTACTTTCTTTTGATAAATCATGTTCCGAAAAAGCCATAACCATTTATCTCGATTTGCTGAAAGACAATAAAATGATTGATTTAGCTGATATTTTAATTGGTGCGACTGCTCTTGCACATGATGTCCCAATGGCAACGCTCAATACAAAACATTTTGAAAGGATTAAGGGACTCGAAATAATTCATTAATACTGATGCGAATTAACGCAGTCACTTTTCTATAACAACCACAGTAACGTCATCCATATTCCAACCAATCGAAATTTAGTAAAAGGACTGCCACCCCACTCCGAAACCTTATTCAACATATTAAATCCAATTAAGTGAATAAGGTAAACAAGGTCGGTTTTCCAGGGTGGAAAAAATTCTGCGAAGGTAGTTGATGAGAATAACAAGGTTTTTGGAAATAACCTCACACCTCCTGCACCGTTTCCACAATTTCCTGGCCTTTCTGAATAGCCTCAAGGTTTAACGGAATGAGTTTGTGGTAGCGTGCGGGCAGCGATTTTTCCAGCCCTTTTTCCACATTGTCGAGTTTCAGAATGGGTCTAACTTTAAGGAAACTTCCGAAAACAATCATGTTAAAAACTTTGGGATTACCCATTTCCACTGCCGTTTTGGTGCCTTCTACCTTATAAATATTGATGTCTTTCCGGGTAGGTGGTTTTATAACTCCATTGGGATCGTACAACAACGTGCCGCCCGGTTTCACAGCCTTTTCAAACTTGTCCATACTCTGCTGGTTCAGAATAATGGCTGTATCGAATTCGTGCAATACCGGTGAGCTGATGCGGTTGTCACTCACAATTACTGTTACATTGGCTGTCCCACCGCGCATTTCGGGTCCGTATGAAGGAAACCAGGTTACTTCCTTGTCTTCCATAATTCCTGAATAGGCGAGAATTTTTCCCATGGAAAGCACACCCTGACCACCAAATCCGGCAATTATCATTTCTTCTGTCATAGCTTCTGGTTTTTAATTGTTTGAAACAGGTTCACCTTTTTCACTGTCTTTCATGTCGCCCAGCGGATAATACGGAAACATATTTTCTTCCATCCACTTGTTGGCTTGTACCGGTGTCATTTTCCAGCCCGAGTTGCAGGTGGAAACCACTTCCACAAACGATGTCCCTTTTTTATCAAGTACATTTTGAATGCCTTTTTTCAGCGCCCGTTTGCATTTACGCACCGATCCTGCTGTTTGCGCCGACTGTCGGGTAACATAGGAAGTTCCAGGTAGTTTGGCCACCAAATCGGTCATTTTTAACGGATACCCGTTCAACTCGGTATCGCGCCCGCAGGGTGTGGTTGATGTCACCATGTTATCCAGGGTGGTTGGCGCCATCTGGCCGCCAGTCATTCCGTAAATGCCGTTGTTGATGAACACCACCAGGATGTTTTCGCCACGGTTGCAGGCATGTATGATTTCGGCTGCACCAATAGAGGCCAGGTCACCGTCGCCCTGGTAGGTAAAAACAAACTTGTCGGGATTGAGGCGAACAATTCCTGTGGCCACTGCCGGCGCCCGACCGTGGGCTGCTTCCTGCCAGTCGATGTCGATGTAATTGTAGGCAAAAACTGCACAGCCAACCGGGGCAACGCCTACAGTTTTTTCCTGGAGGCCCATTTCATCAATCAGTTCCGAAATGAGTTTGTGAACCACTCCGTGCGTGCATCCCGGGCAGTAGTGTGTTATCGTGTCAATCTGAACCTTCGATTTGCTGTAAACCAGGTTTTCCGGTTTTATAATTTCTTTGATATCCATCATTTTCCCTCCTTTAAAAATTTCTGTTCTACCGCTTCCACAACTTCGCCCGGAGACGGAATAATTCCGCCCATCCGTCCGAAATATTCCACCGGGCAATAAACACCGGCTTCATAAACAGCAAGTTTTATGTCTTCCACCATCTGTCCGGCGCTCATTTCTACTGAAAGAAAACCTTTCACTTTGGGAGCAAGCTGCCCGATAACGGTTTTCGGAAACGGAAAAAGTGTAATGGGCCTCAGCAAACCCACTTTCAACCCTTTTTCACGGGCAAGTTCAACCGATTTCTCGCACACCCTGGAAGATGTACCAAATGCAACCAAAATATATTCTGCATCTTCACACTGAATGGCTTCGTAACGTTGTTCTTCAGCTTCCATCTTGCGGTATTTTTCCTG
>JAZBNQ010000408.1:0-4460 GCA_036350775.1 Mariniphaga sp. | reverse complement strand
GCCATTTCTTTTTCCATGTCGAAAAAGCGGGCCATGTAATTGTTTTCCTTATACTGTTCCACGGCAAGTGCTTCAAAAGCCCAGCGCGAAGCCATTATTTCCCCGGCAAAAGGCACTGCATCTTTGGCGGCGGTTTTACTTTGCAAATCATCAAACTTTACAATTACCCCGCACAGTAAAATTTGTGGTATCAGTAACAGCGGGACCAGTATATAGATTGAGACAACCGAATCGAATGCCGCTGAAATGTTCAATCCCAACAGGTTGGCAAAAACTGCCACCGAAAAAAGAATAAGCCAGTAAGCCAGTGTCATTCCATGAATTCCAAGAATAAGATTTCCGATGACAACAAAACTAAAGGATTGAAAAGCCGAAAGCAGAACAAGAAACAGAATTTTTGAATTCAGGTAACTGAAGCGGCTCAGGTTGAGGAACGATTCACGCTGTAATATTTTACGGTCTTTAATAATTTCCTCGGCACTGACGCTCATTCCCATAAAAAGAATCACAACAATTGCCATAAAAAGGTAGGAGATCAAACTTTTATTTTCAAAAAAGATGTACTCATCTCCCTCGGAGAAACGCGTGAACCAGCCGACAATCAGGGCAAGCACCGGGGCTTCGAGCAGGTTAATGAAGAGGTATTGGCGGTCGGCAATTTTTATCCGCAAATTTCTTTCGAAAAAAATACTAAACTGTTTTACCAATCCCGGTTTTTTTGAATCGGTTGGAGGCAAAACGGAAGCGGAACTGGAAATATCTTCTTTTTTTACCTTTGTTTTTTTTCGGTATTCGCTGTACCAAAAATCAGGTGTAAAACGGCGTTCGGGCAGAAAGTTGCCCGAATTGTCTATTTTTTTGGTTTCTACAATTTCAAGTACCTGTTCCGGATTTACATTTCCACAAAGCAAACACTCGCAAACTTCGGCATTCACATGGTTCACCTCGGTTTTGAAATAAATGATGGCATCGAGCGGATTGCCGGCGTATATGGGGCGGCCTCCCGAGTCCAGAATCCACAGCTTGTCGAACAGTTTAAAAATAGCGGAAGAGGGTTGATGAATGTTTACAATGATAAGTTTGCCTTTGCGGGCCTGTTGTTTTAAAAGCAGCATCACTTTTTCAGAATCGGTGGAAGACAAACCCGACGTGGGTTCATCCACAAAAAGAATGGCCGGTTCCCTTATGAGTTCAAGCGCCACATTCAGCCTTTTTCGCTGGCCTCCGCTTATAACTTTTTTTAAGGGGCTGCCCACTTTTAAATCCTTAAACGAATGCAGTTCAAGTTCATGTAGCACCTTTTCCACCTTCTTTTCAATGGCAGGCTGCGAAAGCTGATCGAAACAAAGCGAGGCATTGTAATACAAATTTTCCCAGACCGTAAGATCTTCAAACAACAGGTCATCCTGTGGTACGTAACCTATCAATCCTTCAATATCGATTTTTTGTTCAAACAGTTCAACCTGATTAATTTTTAATTTGCCATGCTGAACCGGAATATTTCCATTCAGGATATTAAGCAAAGTTGATTTTCCCACACCGCTTCCGCCCATAATGGCTATAAGCTGGCCAGAATGTTCTGAAAAAGAAAACCGGTGCAGGCCGTTGTTGCTGTTTTTAAATTTAAATTCAATTTCCTCGCCTGAAAAAACAAATGGTGGGGTTTGGTGCTGATCAATAAATCCGGAAGCAATGTCGGTGTAGTAAATCGGTGAAATACGTGGCCCGCGAATAATGCTACCTTCCTTAAAAGCATAAAAACGACCAGGGATTACCGGGTTTCCTTCAATGGTAAGGTAGTCATCTCCATAAAAAATAAAAATATAATGCCCGATTAATGAACAGCGCAAAAAAAGCAGCTCGCCGTCTAAATTCTTTTCATAAATATGCCTATACCTTTGTTTCCCTTGATTTTCATTGCTGTTAATGAGCAAAAAATCGGGATGGTTTACCTGGCTTTTGTCGGCGTAAAATATAAAAGAAAAAAATTTGTTTACCTCGGTTTTACTGATTTCAAAAACCTCTGCCAGCGTTTCAAAAAGAATTTTTGCTTTCGACAGATTTCCACTTTTAACCAGCTCCAGAAACCGCAAAAAAACCATGATTTGTTCATCTTTTTTGAGCCAGCTTCTTATGTTTGTACTGATGTTATAGGCTTCCTGAACCATGTCAACAGCAATAACGGGTTCACCGTTTACCCCGTATAAATCGAGCAGCTCTTCAAAAAGTTTCAGGTAATCATTGTCGTTGGAAATGCCAAAGTGCTGATGGAGGTATAATGAAAAATTCCGGATGGCTTCCTCTTTTTTCGATTCGCTTATGGCCGAGAACAATGCAAATAAATTGATTAAGGCATTTAAAGTTATCTCGTTCATAAGGTATCTGTTAAAACGGAAGTAAAAAAGCCGGGAATAATATTATACTCCCGGCTTTCAATTGTTAATTCAATATATTTTTTCTTACTGCTTCCATTAAAGGACCTATTTCGGCCAGCTCTTTTTCTGTAATATTCTGATTTTCTTCGAAAATGGTGACAACAGGCTTAAATTGTTCGTAATAAGGTTTAATGCTTTCATCACCCGACATCAATTCGAGCAATGTAAAAACCAATTTTACCCTTTCGGTTTGAGCGCTCATTATCTGTAGCATTCTTTCATTGTTACTGGCCAGCAGAGTAGTCTGGCTTAAAATGTACAAAGCTTCTACATTGGAACCAATAACTGAAAGAGCATAAACATCGGGTTGGTCGCCTTCAGACATTTGCTGGTGGAAGTGGTTCATGTCCTGGGTTACGAGGTAATCGAGAGAATCTTTGTTATCTACATTTTCTTTAATTCTGCCCAGATAGTTTTTTGATGAAATAAGTTCTTCCCTGAGGCCGAGATTATCGATCAACTGTTCGGAAACATCGGTAATTTCAGCAGCTACATCGCCACGGTTATAAACACTTGCATAAAGCAAATCGAATGAATACAGGCCCAATCCAAAACTTTGATCGGCTTTGGTCATCATCTTTTCGGCCTGCTCAGGCAGAACGGTTAAATCAAAAATATAGGAAGCACCGGCTTCATTCAACAATGTAACGACTTCCTTTTCGCTGGGCATTTTGTTAATTGTTTCCACAATTTGATCCTTGATTTTTACAGCATCAAACGTTTCAACTTCAACATAAGCCTCCTGGCCACTTGAAGTTGTACCTTTATTTTCTCTTGTTTTCGAGGAGAAATTACATGATGAAACCAGAATCAGCGCCAAACTAAAAAGCAGAAAATGTTTTGTAAATAGATTTTTCATTTGCAGTTGTTTTTTTAGATGATTATTTTTTGTACATTATATCCTGTTTTTATGATTAAAACCTTTTTGAAAATACGTGTTTTGTTTTTAGCCAAATTTCAATAAAAAGACGACATTGAACCATTTGAAGCAATTATTTTAGAATGCAATATGTTACCAAATTTACAAAATAATTCTTTTAAGTACTTATTATTAAGTTTGTTTTTAAACAAACATAAAGTAAAGTTGTTTTCCAGATACGAGGGAAATAAGATGAAGTTACTAAAAATCTGATATGAAAAACAAATTTTTCTCATGAGCCAATCTTTACAAACCGCAGTAAAAATACTGGTTGTGGACGATGAAACCGACATGGAGCCCATGATCCGGCAGAAGTTCCGCCGCCATATCCGCGAAAATACTTATGATTTTGAATTTGCCTCGAACGGTTTGGAAGCCCTCGAAAAAATCATTGAATATCCGGAAATTGGCATTGTATTATCCGATATAAACATGCCGGAAATGGACGGGCTGACATTGCTAAACAAGTTGAAAGAATTTAAAAACCCGGGATTAAAAACGGTGATGGTATCGGCTTACGGCGACATGGAAAATATACGAACTGCCATGAACCGCGGCGCTTTTGATTTTATTACCAAGCCGGTAAATTTTGACGATCTCGAAATAACCATCAACAAAACCCTTGGAGAAATACGATCTGTTCGTCAGTGGTTAAGTGAACACGATCAATTGGTTTCGATACAAAATGATCTGAACATTTCGCGGGATATTCAGCAGGCTATTCTACCCAAAAAATTTCCACCTTTCCCCGATGAGCCCAATTTTGATATTTATGCCTCCATGGTTGCGGCCAAAGAAGTTGGAGGCGATTTTTACGATTTTTTTCTGATTGATAAAAACCGGCTTGGTTTTGTAATTGGCGACGTTTCGGGCAAGGGTATTTCAGCGGCACTTTTTATGGCCGTCAGCCGCACATTGATTCGGGCAACCGGGCTAAAAGGCGATTCGGTGAGTGAATGTATGGAATATGTAAATAATCTGCTCTGCAAAGAAAGTGTTTCATCCATGTTTGTGACTGTGTTTTACGGAATACTGAATACCCAAACCGGCGAAGTAGATTATGTGAATGCCGGGCACAATCCACCTTACCTGCTTTCTGCAGACGG
>JAZBNQ010000407.1:0-2576 GCA_036350775.1 Mariniphaga sp. | reverse complement strand
TTCATTGAACTGGTAATGCCGCACCTGGAGCCCGGCGATATTATAATCGATGGCGGGAACTCACATTTTCCTGATACGATCCGCCGGACAGAATATGTTGAAAGCAAAGGTTTCCTCTATATTGGAACCGGCGTTTCAGGTGGTGAAGAAGGCGCCCTGAAAGGCCCTTCAATTATGCCCGGAGGTTCTCCGGATGCATGGCCGCATGTGAAGGAAATTTTTCAGTCGATTTCTGCAAAAGTTGAAAACGGCGAAGCTTGCTGCGACTGGGTGGGCGAAGGCGGTGCCGGCCACTTTGTGAAAATGGTTCACAACGGTATTGAATATGGCGACATGCAAATTATTACCGAAGCTTATCAGTTGATGAAGGACTTGCTGGGAATGAGCAACGACGAAATGCACGAAGTGTTCAAAAAATGGAACGAAGAGGAACTCGATAGCTACCTCATTGAAATTACCCGCGACATTTTGGGTTACAAAGACGAAAACGGAGAGGAAACCGTTGACTTTATTCTGGACACCGCCGGACAAAAAGGAACCGGAAAATGGACCGGCATTTCTGCACTCGACCTTGGAATTCCGCTGACGCTTATCGGCGAATCAGTTTTCTCCCGCTGCTTGTCGGCACAAAAAGATCTGCGTGTACAGGCTTCGAAAGTGATAAACGGCCCGAAACCGAAATTTGAAGGCGACCGCCAGCAATTTCTTGACGACCTGAAAATGGCTCTTTACGGAGCTAAAATTATTTCCTATGCACAAGGCTACAACCTGATGATGGAAGCTGCGAAGGAATACGGATGGAATTTGAATTATGGCGGCATCGCTCTGATGTGGCGTGGAGGTTGCATTATCCGTTCCGTATTTTTAGGCGACATCAAAAAAGCGTTTGAAAATAACCCGGATTTACCCAACCTGCTGCTCGACCCGTTCTTTAAAGAAAAGGTTGAAAATGCACAGGAAGGCTGGCGCAGGGTGAGTGCAACGGCGTTGTCAAACGGAATTCCTGCCCCTGCAATTACCTCGGCGCTTTGTTATTTCGACGGATTCCGCACCGAAAGACTTCCGGCCAATCTTCTGCAGGCGCAACGCGACTATTTTGGTGCCCACACTTACGAACGCACAGACAAACCGCGTGGCGAATTCTTCCACACCAACTGGACCGGCCGCGGCGGCGATACCGCATCTTCAACTTACAACGTATAAAAACAAAAATCAGAATTAATGTTTTAGGGGAGCAGATCAGATTGCTCCCCTTTTTTATGGAATCGAAATCTTATTCGGTTTAGAAAATAAAAAATTATAAATATATTTGTAAAATATACTTTACATTGTGTAAAAAATATTTATCTTTGTGACATAAATTTTTTACACGAAGTAAAACAAGTTACACATTTTAAAATTTAAAGCTATGTCGTACAGAGAAAAAGAAAACATCATCAACATCTTCAGCGGACTGCTAATTACAGCCATTTTTGCATGGGCAGTTTATCAAAGACATTTGGATGGCCGGATTGATTTAACAGAAGATTTCCAGCAGTGGGGAATTATTTTCCTCATATATGCCGGGGTTTCAATTGTGGCACGGATTATTATCTACATCATTTTTCACATTATCAATGCCATTGTTACGAGGGAGGAAAAAATTCCGAAAGAGGATGAGCGCGATAAACTAATAAAGTTGAAAGCCACCCGAAATTCACACTACACTTTTTCCATTGGTTTTATGACAGCCATTATATATTTGGCGCTCGGATTTGCTCCTTATATCATATTTGTTGTGTTTGTTATCAGCGGGCTTGTAGCAGAAGTTATTGATAACGGTTCCCAGATTTACTATTACAGGAAAGGAGTTTAACATGGCGAAAAACAAAAAGGAAAGCATGATAAAAAACAATATTCGCAGGTTGCGCTTCGATGCCAATGAGTTAACGCAGCAGGAGTTGGCAGATGCCGTGGGAGTTTCGCGGCAAACCATAGTTGCCATCGAAAAGGAAAAGTACTCGCCATCGCTGGAGCTGGCGTTCCGTATTGCACACTATTTTAACACACCGCTTGAAGAGGTTTTTTCGTTTCAGCCGGAAGCAGAAAAATAGACAAGGGAAGAGCAATCACTTTTCCCTTTTTTATTCATCCCACCCAAAATTGTATCTGAAATCATTGCTTTTTTCATAAAAATGAATTAGGTTTGCATTACAAACTTGTTTTATAAATTTAACCGAAAAATGAAAACAGCAGTAAAAAACAAACTCCCGGAGGAAGAACAATCTTTGCAAACCATACGGGAAATGATTCATGTTTCCAGAAACAAATTAAAAAATGATGGCATTTTATTTATAGTATGGGGCTGGATTTTTCTCATCAACTATCTCTTTTTGAATTACCTCCCCGGCAAAATTTTATTGTCGCACAAAATGATGGATCTGGTGCACAGTTTAAGAGTAATACTGCCTGTTTCCGGGCTCATTTTCACCCTTTATTATATTCTGAAACAACGTAAAAAAGTGCAAACCTATATTGGTATATCGTTACGGTATGTCTGGATTTCGTTGTTTGCGAGCATGGTATTAGTAAATTTG
>JAZBNQ010000406.1:0-7104 GCA_036350775.1 Mariniphaga sp. | reverse complement strand
TTCATAACTATTGCTTCATAATTTTTTGGGTTATAAAATCGGTTAGTAGTTGAAGGTTGTTAAACCGGGCTCAGTGGAGTCCGGTTTTCTTTTTTTCTTTAATTTGGCTGAAATTATTTTTTGTTTCTTTAATGGTTTAATCGATTATAAATTAATGAATATTAACCTGAAAGACCTTGAAAAGCAGTTTCATGCGGATGGTTACCGGTTGGGAATGAAAGCCGTTGAAGCCGGTTTTTCAACTCATTTAATGTATGCCGGAATAAAAAATCTGCACCAAATGGTAGATGAGTTGGCAGATTCTTTCTCGGAATTTGCAGCGCGGCAAAATCAAAAACCAGCTTGCAGAAAAGGTTGCCACTGGTGTTGCCATCAGCCGGTTTTTGCCCTGGAGTATGAATTGGATTATTTACACGAATATATTTCCGTGAATTTTGAGGCCGAAATTCAAAAACGAATTTTTTTACGCGCAGAAGAAAAACGAAAGGAATTGGAAAATTTATCGGGCGAATCATTGCTCAATTCCAAATTTCCATGTCCTTTGCTCGAAAACGGAACTTGTTCAGCGTATTCAGCGCGACCAGTGGCCTGCCGGATTTATTTATCTTCAAACCTGGAATCGTGCCTCAAATTTTATCGAAAACCGGAAGCTAAAAACTCATTTCCTGCTTTGCTTCAACTGCCCATGCGGCTGGGCCGGATGCTGAATGAAGGATTCAAAGCCGCTTTAAAAGCGAATGGATTGAAAGCAGAGGAGTTCCGGATTGAAGAAAAGCTTACTGATTAAAATCTTCTTCCAAAATAATTCCTGCCGATCTGAATTTATCTTCAAGTATTCCAGGCGAAACAGGCCTTCCATTGCGCGTTAAAACAGTAGTAATCCGCGCGTCCACCATTAATTTTTTGTCTGATTTCCGAATAACCTGTTGTTTGAAAATAATACGTAACTGACCTTTTTTTGCCATTTTTAACCTCACCAGAAATACATCTCCCGGGCGAAGGGGAAATTTGTAATCCAGTTCGGCGCGTATAACTACTGCATCAATTCCGTCATTGTGCATTTGGGCAAAACTCAACCCAACTTTGTTCAAAAACTGATGGCGGCAATGTTCCAGGTAATTTTGGTACACCGAATTGTTTACAATCCCTTGAATGTCACATTCGTAGTCGCGAACTTCCAGTTCGGTTTCAAAATAATAATCGTGCATTATTAATTTAATTCATTCACTTTTTTAGGATAACGGCCAAAAATTTTTACCAGGAAACGATGAAAACTATGCGGCCCTTTTACCGGGTCTGCAAACATGTAAATGCATTTCTTTTGAATGAATGGTATTCCGGCTTCTTCCAAAACAGCAATTGCCTCCGGTGTTTCCGACATTTGCTGGATCCAAACCATTTCCATTTTATTTTCTACGGCAAGTTTAACTATTTCCAGCGTTTTTTCCTTTGGCGTTAAAATCAGTAAATGTTTTACGTCTGCCGGCAATTCAGATACTGTTTTGTAACATTTTAATCCCTGGATTTCTTCTGCATTCGGATTTACCGGAAATAATTCGAATCCTCTTTCCTTTAAGTCTTTAATAACTGTGCCGCCAAACTTTTTCGGATTACGCGATGCACCGGCAACAGCAAACTTCTTCGGAGCAAGAAATTGCTGAATTTCATTTAATGTAGCAGTAGTCTTGGTTTTCATGGTTGAAAAATTTAAAGATTGTTGAAATTGAAATTATTTTACTTCACCATAAAGTCAAGCAGTTTTTTATCTTCAAGTAAGCCTTCCAGCCGATCACCAATTTTTACCGGCCCCACGCCAGCCGGAGTTCCGGTATAAATCAGGTCGCCAATTTTTAGCGTTATGTATTTCGAAATGTGCGAAATAATTTCATCGAATCCGAAAATCATCAGGCCCGAGTTTCCTTCCTGTACGGTTTTTCCGTTTATTTTCAGTTTAAATTTTATGGCATCCTTTACCGGAAAAATGGAAACCGGAAAAAAAGTATTGCTTATGACGGCTGCCTGGTCGAATGCTTTGGCTTTTTCCCAGGGCAGGCCTTTCTTTTTCAAATCGTTTTGCACATCACGTGCAGTAAAATCAACGCCGAGGCCAATTTCGTCGTAGTACCGGTGGGCAAACCGTTTTTCAATATTTTTTCCAAGCCGGCAAACACGCAATACCAGTTCAATTTCGTGGTGCACTTCGTTTGTCCAGTCGGGAATATAAAACGAGTCGTTGTTTCGCAGCAGGGCCGAATCGGGCTTCATAAAAAAAACCGGTTCCTCCGGAATTTCGTTATTTAATTCCTGAGCATGTGCCACGTAATTTCTGCCAATACAAATAATCTTCATCTGAATGCTTTTAACTTTAAACTCGAAACTTTGAACTTGAAACTACTTTTCCATCATGCGCAATTTAATTTGCGTGAGCACTTTTTTTGTATAAAGCGGAAATTCGCTATTCATAATCCAGCCGAAATATCCGGGTTGTTCTTCCAGTACTTTTTCAACCGGTACTCCTTTGTTTTTTCCAAAATTGAATACTTCCACCCCTTTTTCGTTGTAAACTATTCGTCCCACAAAATCTACATTTTGGTCGTAGGCCGAAAATTCGCTCAATTTCTCCACATCGTTTTCAATGGGTACGGAAGTTTTTCCGTGATTGTCTTCATATTCCACTCCCTGGTATGTTTCGAGTTGTGCCTGCAGCACTTCGTAAGTCGCTCTGGTATCCGCCAGTGCACTGTGGGCGTCAATCAGCGGTTTTTTACAGTAAAACAGGTAGGCGGCTGCCAGGGTGCGTTTCTCCATTTTGTGGAAAATGGCCTGAACATCAATAAACTTTCGCTTTTTCATATCAATATCCACATCGGCACGCAAAAATTCTTCGGCCAGCAGAGGGATATCAAATCGGTTGGAGTTAAAACCGGCCAGGTCGCAACCTTCAATAAATTTTGCCAGCTTTTTCGCCACTTCTTTAAACGTAGGTTCGTTGGCTACATCTTCGTTGGTAATTCCGTGAACCCGGGTGGCCTCAGCCGAAATGGGGATTTCCGGATTTACACGTTGGAGCAGTTCTTCTTCAGTTCCGTCCAACTGAACTTTTAGCAAGGCAATCTCCACAATTCGGTCTTTTACAATGTCAATTCCTGTTGTTTCAAGGTCGAGGAACACGACCGGATTTTTCAAATTTAACTGCATGTGTTTTATTTTAAAAAGAAGGTGTCCTAAAATCAGTTACGATTATTATCGTAATAAACTGTCTTTTGGGACACCTGGCCTGTTTCTGTTTTATATTTTAGTTTCACAGAACAGAACTTTAGTTTACAAGTAATTTTTTAGGCGTTAATCATCATCGGCATTAAAAGCATCAGTACATCTTCTGCATCTTCTTCTGTTTCTGCCGGCAAAAGAAGGCCTGCCCGCGAAGGATCACTCATTTCCATTTTTACATCACTAGCCGAAATATTCGAAAGAATTTCAAGCAGAAACGTGGATTTGAAGCCAATTTCAATTTCTTCGCCATCATATTCGCAACTTAGTCGTTCAACTGCCGAAATCGAAAAATCGATATCCTGCGCCGAAACTACAAGCAGGTTGTCGTTAATGTTGAGCTTAATCAGGTTGCTGGCCTGGTTAGAGAAAACCGAAACCCTTCTCACTGTGTTGTAAAATGCAAGCCTGTCGATTACCATTTTATTGGGATTGTTTTTTGGAATTACCGAATTGTAGCTTGGATAGTTTCCTTCTACCAGGCGGCAAATAAGCTTGTAGTTGGTGAGTGTGAACTGTGCGTTTTTGTTGTTAAATTCCAGTTTTACGTCGTATTCTTCTTTGGGTAACAGGTTACGGAGTAAACCTGCGGGTTTTTTTGGAAGAATAAATGACGATTCGAATTCTGAGGCTGCATCTGAACGGCGGTAGCGCACCAGTTTATGCGCATCGGAAGCCACAAACCCCATATTTTCAGGAGAAAGTTCCACGAAAATTCCGTTCATCACCGGACGCAATTCATCGTCGGCTGTTGCAAACAGGGTTTTTTCAATGCCTTTCAGTAAGACTTTCGGGCCAACTGTAATGGACGTAGATTCCTCTTCCGAAATTTCAGGCAGCTCCGGGAAATCTTCCCCGCTTTGTCCTACAATACTGTATTTCCCGTTGTCGGAAAAAATTTCAACACCGTAAGTATCGGTATTGATTTGGAATGTTAGTGGTTGCTCCGGAAATTCCTTTAGCGTGTCAATGAGCAATTTTGCAGGGACGGCAATTGTGCCTTCTCCTTCGGTGTTGTCCATCTCCATGTGGGTAATTAACGTCGATTCGAGGTCGGAGGCCGTAATGGTCAGATCTGCATCGGTTAACTGGAACAGAAAATTATCCAGAATAGGCATCGTGCTTTTGCTGCTGATAACCTTGCTTACAGCTGACAGGTGGCTCAGTAAATCGGTACTTGAAACAACAAATTTCATAGTTTATATTTTATTTTGTTTTTTTCATTTGACAGGAAGCGTATAAAAAAACAGTCCCTGTTTATGTTTGATTCAGCCATTCATATTAAAGGAAAAATCAGGTAACGAATATACAAACTTTAATCTTTTTCCCGATGCTGAAAACTTTGATTTTTTAAAGGTTTTATGAACGGGTGAATCGGTGTTTCCTCAATAGGTTGTAAATGATGCCCCAAAAACCTGTTAAAACCAGCGGTAACAAAACGTTTAGCCATTGCCAGAAAGGTTTTTCTTCACGCAAACGAACTTTGTCCAGTAATCGCATTTTTTGAGTTCGGTTGCGCAGTTGCATTATTCCGTTTTCATCATTCAGGTAATAAACGGCATTTAACAGAAACTCCTTGTTTCCGAAAGTTTGACCCGAAACCCTGTCGAATCCCAATTCCTGAAGGCGTGGTGGATTGTTTGAGTAGTCCACCTTGTTTGTTACCAGACCACCATCGGCAATTACTACCATTTTAGTTGGCTGGCTTTCCGTTATCACATCTGCAAATGGAATTCCCAGTGTTTCCAGCATCCGGTTTTTAAAAACAGAAGTGAAAGTACCTTCAAGAATTACACCCACCGGAATAAATGACTGGTTGAAAAGCTCGCGGGCAGGCGGATTGTCAATATTTTGCAGACTTACTGTTGAGGGCGATTTTACGGTTCGGGCATAAGGCGAAGTAGATAAAATGACTTCTTTTTGAACATTTGGATTACCCGAAATAGTGTCGATCGAAGAAACGAACTCAGTGAAAACGCGGTTTAGGTTTCGGCTTAGCGGATGATTGTCGGATGGAACCAGTAGCGGCGAATAGTACCAGGGGTGCAGTGTAAACTGCGGTGGTGTTCCTGGCGGGGCAGTATTCACACGCAGGCGGGCACATATCACATCCTGTAACAATTCGTAGTTAAGCCGCACCCCGTAACGAAAAAGTTGATCGCTCAGGTTTAGATCACGCGGGAAAGCCATGGTTAAATGTCCGGTCGAAAGGCTGTCGAGACTAACCTGCACCGGATCAATCAGCCAGATTACCTTCCCGCCCTGCATGATGAACTGGTCAATAAAAAATTTGTCTTTTTCAGAAAAAGGTACTTTAGGATCGGCAATAATTAAAATATCGGCAGCTTTGGGATCGACCGCCAACGTGTCGGCCGGAAAACGGCGTACCCGAAAATCTTCCGATAATGCAGATGCAAAATCATACACCTCGTATCGGTCGGCTTCTCCATGTCCTTCCAAAAATGCCACTGAAGAACGCCGGGTTCGCAATAGTTTCTGAAATGCATTTGCAAGTTCAAACTCAACGCTTTCTGCCGAGTGGTTAAAGTTTGCCTCGGGCGAAAAATCAGGGTTGTATTTCAGAAAATTCACAGCCGTTTCTTTGCCATTATATCGAATTACAGCCCCGGGAAAAATGAGGCGCGTACTTACACCCTGGTTGGTTTGCTGTCTGAAACTGGTGGGTTGGATTCCTTTATTTATGAGATTTTCAATGAATTTTTCGCGCTTTTCCGAATTGGCTAAGGCATAAGGATCATTCAGTCTGACTCTTATATTTCCGGGAGAATAGACATTTAACACAGCAATTTTTTCCAGCACTTCCTGTTGCAGTTTTCGCAATCCGGGTTCCAGTTGTCCGGCCAGGTAAAATTCAATTTCAACCGGATGTTCCAGAGTAGTTGCTAAATTTGCACTAACTGAAGAAAGCGAATAACGCTTGTCGGCTGTCAGGTCAAGTCGATAAAGAAAATTCCCGGAAACCATAAAAACGATTAATAACAAAAAAGCAACTAAAATAGAATTCAACCTGAACTTTTTTTGTTTCCAGGTTCCTTTGCGCAAAAATCCGCGCGTAAACCATAAAAACAGGAAGGTCATTCCTGTAAAATAAACCATATCGCGCATATCAATCACACCGCGGGATGCTGATAAATAGTGATTATTTATACTGAGCCATTCAAAAATCTGTTCCAGCAAAAACGGAATTCCGGAACTGGCAATAAAGTCGAAGCCGAGGTAAAAAATGAATGAAAGCACCATGGCCAGAATGAATGAAACAATCTGGTTATCGGTAAGTGAAGATGCAAAAATGCCGATTGCCACGTAAATGGAAGCCAGAAAAAACAGTCCGAAAAACGAGCCCCATGTAGCGCCGGTGTCGATGCTGCCCACCGGATTTCCGAGCAGGTAAACCGAAAGAAAATAGAGCAGGGTAGGGAGCAGCGAAAAGATGACCAATACCATTCCGGCTAAAAATTTGGCAAAGATAAGCTGGAAATCGGATAGCGGCCGGGTG
The DNA here is from genome assembly GCA_036350775.1 of Mariniphaga sp. Lineage (GTDB taxonomy): Bacteria > Bacteroidota > Bacteroidia > Bacteroidales > Prolixibacteraceae > Mariniphaga. The sequence goes on along the minus strand of JAZBNQ010000406.1, from coordinate 317 downwards.
AGCAGAATTTCGAGGGTGCCGGTGCGTTTTTCGTCGGCAAAAAAGCGCATGGTAATAGCCGGAACCAGAAACAAATAAAGCCACGGCGCCAGTGAAAACAAACCTTCGAGGGTAGCATACCCGTTATCGGGAATGTTGTAAGCGCCGGGGAAAACCCATAAAAACAGGCCGGTAACCAGCAAGAAAACCAAAATGGCCAAGTACCCAATCAGCGAACCGAAAAATGTTTTTATTTCTTTTTTAAATAAGCTGTACATTTCAGTTTAAAGTTCTGAGTTTAAAGTTTAAAGTTCACAGTTAAGCGGTTTTTAGAAGCT
>JAZBNQ010000405.1:0-5369 GCA_036350775.1 Mariniphaga sp. | reverse complement strand
TCCATGGAAGAATTAATGGAACAAACCGTTCCTGCAAATATTCGTTTGAAAGAACCTCTGAAATTGAAAGAAGGGCTTACCGAACGACGCTATTTCAGGAAAATCCTGAGTTTGGCGGGGAAAAATAAAGTTTTCAATACTTATACCGGGATGGGGTATTACGATACAATTACCCCGGCTGTTATTTTGCGTAACGTGCTGGAAAACCCGGTTTGGTATACTTCATACACTCCTTACCAGGCTGAAATTTCACAAGGTCGGTTGGAGGCATTGCTTAATTTTCAAACGATGGTTTGTGAACTTACAGCCATGGAAATTGCCAATGCCTCATTGCTTGACGAAGCCACTGCGGCGGCCGAAGCCATGGTAATGATGTTTAACCTGCGTTCGCGGCAAATGGTAAAAGCCGGAGTAAATGTAGTTCTGGTTGATGAAAAAGTTTGGCCGCAAACGCTCGATGTACTTGCAACCCGTGCCAATCCGCTGGGCATCGAGCTGAAAATTCAACCCAAAGATTCATTCGATTTTTCAGAAAATGTTTTCGGCGTTATCATACAGTATCCCAATTCAGATGGTGAAATTGTGGATTATTCCGCTCTGGTTAAAAATGCACATGAAAAGGAAATTAAAGTTGCTGTTGCAACCGATTTAATGTCCCTGGCCTTGTTGACTCCTCCGGGTGAATGGGGTGCCGATATCGTTTTTGGAAACAGCCAGCGCTTTGGTGTTCCAATGGGATACGGTGGTCCTCATGCAGCATTTTTTGCTGCACGGGAAGATTTTAAACGGCACCTGCCCGGTCGTATCATCGGCATTACAAAGGATTTGCATGGCAACCGTGCTTTGCGCATGGCGCTGCAAACCCGCGAACAGCATATTAAACGCGAAAAAGCTACATCAAATATTTGCACAGCCCAGGCATTGCTGGCAACAATGGCCGGATTTTTTGGTGTTTATCACGGATCGGAAGGAATTACAACGATTGCCCGTCGCATCCATAACATTGCAGCATTTCTTTCTGAAGAGATTGAAAAACTTGGATACATCCAACAAAACAGTCATTATTTCGATACGATTCGTTTCGCATTACCCAGGCATGTTAAGCGGGAAGACATTGAATGGCTCTCGCTGGAATTGGAAATGAATTTCAGGTATTTTGAAAATGGGGAAGTAGGTATTAGCATTGACGAAACCACAAACCGTGAAGACATGACCTGGATTTTGGAAGTGTTTGCCAAAGCAGCTAATCTCCCGTTTGGGGTTGTACATGAATACCCAAAAGGATATGAAATCAATCCAAAATTTGCCCGTCAGTCTGAATTCCTTACCCAGGAAGTCTTCAATCTTTACCGTTCTGAAACGGAAATGGTTCGATACATTAAGCGATTGGAGCATAAGGATATTTCCCTTACGCAATCGATGATTTCACTGGGTTCGTGTACCATGAAACTGAACGCAGCCACTGAAATGTTACCATTAAGCTGGATCGAATTTAACGGCATTCATCCGTTTGTGCCTAAAAACCAGGCCCGTGGGTACCACGAAATGATGGAAGAACTGCGACGCGATTTGGCTGAAATTACCGGAATGTCCGATGTGAGTTTAATGCCCAATTCAGGAGCAGCCGGAGAATATGCCGGGTTAATGGTGATCCAGGAATTTCATAAAAGCAATGGAGAGGAACAACGGAACGTAGTTCTAATACCATCTTCTGCACACGGAACAAACCCTGCCAGCGCTGTTATGGCAGGTATGAAAGTGGTGGTTGTAGAGTGCGATCAAAAAGGCAATATCGATATTGAAGATGTACGGAAAAAAGCTGAACAATATAAAGATACACTTTCAGCATTTATGGTTACGTATCCTTCAACTCATGGCGTTTTTGAATCTTCCATTGTGGAAATGTGCAGGATTATTCACGAAAACGGGGGCCAGGTTTACATGGATGGCGCCAATATGAATGCCCAGGTTGGGCTCACTACGCCGGGAATAATCGGGGCCGATGTTTGCCACCTCAATTTGCATAAAACATTTGCCATTCCTCATGGCGGTGGTGGCCCGGGAGTTGGCCCCATTGCAGTAGCCAGCCATTTGGTGAAGTTTTTGCCATCGCATCCTATTATGAATAACGGGCACATTGGAATTAATGCAGTTGCTGCCGCTCCCTGGGGAAGTGCATCAGTATTACCAATTACCTATGGGTACATAAAAATGATGGGAGCCGAAGGTTTGACCAAAGCCACACAGGTTGCCATACTTAACGCAAATTATATCGCCAAAGCGCTGGAGAAAAATTTCGGGGTTTTATATACCGGCGAAAATGGCAGAGTTGGACATGAACTGATTTTGGAATGCCGCCATCTGAAAACTTCTGCCGGAATAACCGAAGAAGACATTGCCAAACGCTTGATGGATTTTGGGTTTCATGCTCCAACTTTATCTTTTCCGGTCCATGGAACATTAATGATTGAACCTACCGAAAGTGAATCGAAGCAGGAATTGGACCGGTTCATTTCAGCCCTTAATACCATATTCGATGAAATTAAAGAAGTGGAAACCGGAAAGGCCGATAAACAGGATAATGTGCTGAAAAATGCACCACACACTGCTGAGCAGGTTACTTCTGACGATTGGTCGCACACTTATCCGCGGCAAAAAGCTGCCTGGCCGCTGCCCTGGGTAAGAGATCATAAATTTTGGGTGCCGGTTGGCCGGGTTGACAATGCATGGGGCGACCGAAACCTGATTTGTATCTGTGGCTCACCCAAAGAATATGAATTGATGAATGAAGGTTAAATAAGTAGAAAGCTACCGAGATAATGATTGTTTTTCCGAACGCGAAAATAAATATCGGATTGCACGTGGTTTCAAAACGGCCAGATGGCTATCACAACCTGGAAACCATATTTTATCCGGTTCAGCTTTCAGATGCTTTGGAAATGGCCGAAGCAAAGGAAACTTCCATTTCGTTTTCGGGGCTGCCGGTTGACGGACCTCCTGGGAATAACCTCGTTTTAAAAGCATACCAGTTACTCAAGAATGATTTTGATTTACCCCCGGTTCAATTTCATTTGCATAAAGTAATTCCAACAGGTGCCGGCCTTGGTGGCGGTTCATCCGATGCCGCATTTACCCTGAAAATGTTGAATGATTTTTTTAATCTTAAATTAAATACGGAACAACTTAAATTTTTTGCAGCTCATCTGGGTGCCGACTGCCCTTTTTTTATTGAGAACAAACCGGCATTTGCCACCGGCATTGGCGACCAGCTTTCACCGGTTGAAATCGACCTTTCAGGTTACCGCATAGTTATTCTGAAACCGGATGTTTCGGTTAGTACAGCAAATGCTTACCAAAACATCAATCCTTCAGAACCTGATTTTAATTTGCAAAAATTAGCCGAATTGCCTGTAAACGAATGGAAAAACGTTGTCCAAAACGATTTTGAAAGGAGTGTTTTTCCTCTCTTCCCTGAAATTAAAAAATGGAAAAAGAAACTTTACCAACTCGGAGCTGAATTTGCTTCAATGTCGGGTAGTGGTTCGGCTGTTTTCGGTATTTTTCGACACTTACCGACAGATTTCGATAATTACATACCTCAAAGTATTTTATTTAGCCGGTAAAATCCACCATTCGCCGAATATTCCGGCATACTTATATACTTTTTGTATTTTTTAGCAAAAGGAAATGTAACCTTTGTGCCGTTAAACAGTCTATCTTATTGAAACAAATTTAAGAAAACAGAACAATTAAAACAGAAAACAATGAAAACAAAGAAAGCACAATTAAATCAGATTATTTTAGCCACATTCCTCTTCGTATTTATATTAAGTGGAAATGTTGAAGCTGAAGGAACAGAATGGAATGCTGTCTCAGGCCTTGAAAACGTTACAGAAACAAAACTTGAAGTTGAAAACTGGATGGTAAACGAAGATTATTGGTTTACTGAAGGAAATACATTTGTAGTTGAAACAGAACGGGATGAAAATCTTACACTGGAAGCCTGGATGTTCGACAAAAACAAATGGGGATTGGCAGTTTTTGAATATACTTCAAATGAAAGTGAACAGGATTTGATGCTCGAAAACTGGATGACAAATGAAATGTACTGGAATTAACAGAGAGAAGGAAAAGTAATAACGCGATTAGTTTAGTTGGATTTTTTAGAAGGCTGTTGGAAACAACGGCCTTTTTTTATGGAATTTTTTATAAAATAAGTTGCTTATAATGTGTTATTTTTAAAGCTTTGCGATTGAACAATGAGAAAGCTGAAAATTGAAATATTAATCATATTTTTAATCCTGTGTTCCAGTCTTCAAATCCGGGCGCAGGATGTTTCTTTTTCGCAATTTTATTCCAATCCGCTTTATTTAAATCCCGCTTTTGCAGGTTCCCTTGAAGTAGGAAGGGCAGCAGTTCAGTACCGTAACCAATGGAGTAGTTTTAGCAAAGCATTCAATACGTATAGTTTGGCCTTCGATTTTCCGGTAAAAAAACTTCAGGGAGGACTTGGCTTTTTTATTTTAAACGATACACAGGCAGCTAACAGCTTGCAGTCCATTCAGTTAAATGCTGTTTATTCAGTTTTTGTGAAAGTAAGTGAAAATTATCGTTTGCAGGGTGCAGTTCAGATCGGTTTTCACCAAAACAGTCTTCGGATTGATAAATTGATTTTCCCCGACAACTTAGATCCTTTTTACGGGAACCATAGCATTTCCCGTGAAATTGAATTTCTGGCAGATCCCAATTTTTCGTTTTTTGATTTTTCTACAGGTGTGTTGCTCTACAATCAAAAAATATTTGGAGGTTTGGTTGTTCATCATCTGGCTGAACCACGCCAGTCGTTTTTCCCTGGAGCATCTGATGCCGACGTTTTAAACCGAAAATATACCGCACACTTTGGCGCCCGGTTGCCGGTTTTTTTGTATGGGCATCATCGTAAAAAATTTGATATTTCTCCTCAATTGGTGATGCAATACCAGCAGGGATTTGGCCAGATGAATTACGGCGTTTTTGCCACACAAAGCGGTTTGACTGCCGGTGCGTGGTTTCGACAGAATTTTGGCCTACGGTATGATGCCGTAATTTTATTGGCCGGATTTACCAAAAACCGATGGCAAATTAATTACACTTATGATATTGCGGTTTCCGGATTATGGGGAAACGTTGGCGGCTCCAGTGAAATCAGCCTGGTATTTCTGCTTCAGAAACTGGAAAAAGCGCGTCACCTGCCGTTTTATAATGCTTTTGAAGATGATGCCGGTTTTCAATAAATTTTACCGAATTAACAGAACCTGTCCTTTTTCTTCCTGACGCACTCCCTGAATGTCATAATAATGGGCAACCCAAATGTAATTACCCGTAGCAGC
>JAZBNQ010000404.1:0-16439 GCA_036350775.1 Mariniphaga sp. | reverse complement strand
TATGTTATTTTCCGGGCTTTGGTATTCTGAACCATAATCAGCCCGTTTTTATCGTCGATGTTCGTTAATGCAAAGGCTTTTGCCGGAAGCAAATCGAAAAAGCCCTGTTTTGCTTTGATGTATTCTGCAAATGTTTTGTGGTAGTCGAGGTGGTCGTGGGTAATGTTTGTAAAAACCCCGCCGGCAAATTCAATTCCGGCAATTCGTTTTTGATGAACGGCATGTGAACTCACCTCCATAAAACAGAATTCGCAGCCGGCATCTGCCATTTTTGCCATTAACTTCTGAATTTTCAATGCATCCGGCGTGGTGTGCGAAGCCGTTTCTTCGGTTTCGTTTATCCGGTACGAAATGGTGGAAATGAGTCCTGCATTGTAGCCCAGCTCGCGAAACAATTTAAACAACAAAGTGGCAATGCTCGTTTTTCCGTTTGTTCCGGTAATGCCAATCACTTTCATTTTCCGGGAAGGAATTCCGTAAAAAACTGAAGCAAAATGCCCGGTAGATTCCATTGAATCAAGCACTTTTATTATGGGAATATTAGAGGGAACTTCAGATGGATATTCTTCGCAAACAACTGCAACTGCCCCGTTTTCAATGGCTTTTTCAATAAACCGGTGGCCGTCGGTGTGTATTCCCCTTTGTGCAATAAAAAGCGTTCCGGGGGTTACTTTTCTGGAATCGAATTCAACAGCACTTATTTCAGGGTTTCCTTCACCCCTGACTTCTGAATATTTAATATGTTCTAATGTATTTTTCAGTTTCATTTTCAACCTAACGTTAAATAGACATACGCTCCGCGGGAAAACCCAGCCCCCGGTGGTATTGACTGTGTTTTCACCTTTCCTACACCCTTGATTTTTACCCGTAGGCCAGCATTTTCGAGAATAAAAATGGCATCGCTGGCACCCATTCCCCGAACATCAGGAACTCTTCCTTCCTGAATCTCAATTTCATCGAGAACCAATTCTTCGCCCACTTTTTTGGCCGTTGCCAACGTTGTTCCAGGGTTACCTGAAACATTGGGAATTTTAAGATCATGAGCAATGCGGATAATATATTCTGATTTTCCTTTTTCCACTTCGGGAAACACAAGGGTTTCGGGTATTTCAGATTCTTCCTCTTCAGTTTCTTCAAATAAATTTCTCACAGCATAAACCCGTTCGGCAATTTCTTTAAATACCGGACCAGCAACCGAACCACCATAATAGGCACCACCCCGCGGATTATTCACGGTAACAATAAGAGAATACTTTGGATCATCAGCGGGAAAATAACCAGCAAAAGAAGCCAGGTACATTCCTTTCTGATAACCGGACTGACCGGTTGAAACCTGCGCTGTTCCGGTTTTTCCGGCTATTTTGAACCATGAATTTTGCAGCGACTTGCCGGTACCGTTTTCGCAAACCCCCTCAAGTAATTTTTGTGCTTTTCCGATAGTTTCGCGGGTAGTAATCATCGGATTCAGCACGTCAGTTTTGAATTGTTTCACCAAAACTCCATTGTCTCTGATTTCTCTTACCAACCGGGGTTTTACCATTCGTCCGTTATTGGCCACGGCATTATAAAATGTGAGTACTTGTAAAGGTGTCATTTTCGACTCGTACCCGTATGACATCCATGCAAGTGTGGTTCCCCACCAGTCCGTATCGCCCGGATATTTGAAAAATGGTTTTCCTTCACCTTTTATTTCAACCCCAAGTGGTTTATTCAATCCAAATCCATAAATGCGATCCACAAAATTTCTGGGATTACTTTCGTATGCAGCCGTTATAATTTTTGCCACGCCCACATTGGATGATTTTTCGAAAATCTGTTTTACCGTCATTTCACCATGGCCACCATACCGGTAATCGCTGTCGTAAATAGTGCGGTCGCGGTATTTCCAAACACCGCTGCCGGTATCGTAAACATCGCTGGTATCCACCAAACCATCTTCCATGGCAGCCATCAATGAAACCAGCTTAAAAGTTGAGCCTGGTTCGTAATTTCCGGCATGCCCAAGTGCATAATTGTAATTTTCGGCATATCCGCCATTTTCCCTGCCCAAATTTGCAATGGCTTTAATTTCACCTGTTTCCACCTCCATAAGAATGGCTGTTCCCCAGTCGGCATCGTGTTTTTCGAGTGTACGAAGCAAAGCACTTTCTGTAATATCCTGTAATTTTACATTGATGGTGGTAATAATATCCATGCCATCCTGCGGTTCAATTTCGGTGCGAGTAACCCACCTGCCCGAAAGATTTTCGCGATAGCTTACACCCTCTTTCCCTTTTAAATACTGTTCGTATGCTCCTTCAAGTCCGGTATAACCTATGTTTCCGTGCACTCCGCCGTATGCCCCTTTATTCAGGTCACCAATGGTACGAAACGCAAGCGAGCCAAGGGGTGTAACACGCTGATTTTCCTGTTCTATAATCATTCCGCCACCAAAGCGCCCTCTGCGAAGAATAGGAAATCTTTTAATCTGCTGGAGCTCCTGGTAATCAACTTTTCGTGGAGTAAGCATTAACCCCCGGTTACCGTTCTTATAAGCTGCATTCAGTCTTCTGTTGTATTCCTGCCTTGATGCATCTTTAAAAAAGTTGGAAAGATACCATGCCAGAGAATCGCTTTCGGTGCTGTAAACGCGTTTCACTCCTTCAGCGGCCAAATCAATGCGTACAAAATACCCGGGAACAGAAGTAGCCAGCACACTTCCGTCGTCGGCACAAATGTTCCCGCGGTTGGGTTCAACAAGCACTGTATTCTCCTTCAGATTTTTGGCAATTTGCTCCCACCTGTCATTTTTTATCTGCTGAACAGAAATCATGTTATAAATAACCACCACGCCAAATATCAGCAGGAAAAAATAGATAATGGCGATTCGTGATACTATGGATTTTCTGATTTCCACTCTGTTTTATTTTTTTTGTACAACAATTTTTTGCGGCGGGCGAACCGGTTCTTCCAATTCAAGTCCGGCTGCTTCAACTTTTTCAATCACTTCGGATGGTCGGCTGGCATCCATCAGTCTGGCCGAAAGCGTAATCGATTCAGAGCGCAATTCGTCAAGTGTGTCCTGAACTGCTTCAATTTGACGAATGGTGCGTTCAGACCAGTTTCGGTTTGTAATGAGCACCAAAGCAAAAAATGCAAGCAACCCCAAAAAAGGAAGTTGCCGGGTAAATCGCTCATCGGTTAGGATGGTGCCCCCCAAAAACGATTTCATCCCCGGTTTTTTCTTGTTATTTTTCATCTTGTCAGTCATATCAAACTTTTTCTGCTATGCGTAATTTTGCACTGCGAGCGCGTACATTTTTATCAATTTCTTCTGGCTGGGGAATAATTACTTTTCTGTTTACCAGCATGAAAGGACTTTGTACATTTCCATAGAAATCTTTTTCCACTTTCCCTTCAAAATTCCCTGCTTTCATAAAGTTTTTACACAAACGGTCTTCAAGGCTGTGGTAGGTAATTACAGCCAGTCTGCCCCCTGGTATCAGCACTTCAAGAGCAGCTTCCAGGAATTCTTTCAGGGCTTCCATTTCATCGTTCACTTCAATGCGTAGTGCCTGAAAAACCTGCGCCAGATATTTGTTTTCAATGGCTCGCGGAGCACATTTCGATGCAATTTCTTTTAATTGTCCTGTGGTTTGAAAAGGTTGATGATTTCTGAAATTTATGATTTCAGATACCAAACGACGTGCATTTTTAATTTCGCCATACATTTTAAAAATGAACACCAACTGCTCCTGGTTGTAGCTGTTCAGAACACTGGCAGCATCAACGGCTGATTTCCGGTTCATGCGCATGTCCAGCTTGTCATCAAACCGAAATGAAAATCCGCGTTCAGCCACATCAAAATCGTGGGACGACACACCCAAATCGGCAAACACCGCGTTCACCTTTAAGACATCGTAAAACCGCAGAAAATTTTTAAGGTACCTGAAGTTATGCCTGATAAAAAAAAGCCGGTCATCATGTATCAAATTGCCGGCCGCATCCTCATCCTGATCAAAGGCAAACAATCTTCCGTTGCCCAGTTCATCCAAAATAAGCCGGGAATGGCCGCCTCCGCCAAATGTGGCATCAACAACCTGTGCTCCTGTAAACAGGTTCAATCCCTGAATGCTTTCTGAAGGCATCACTGGTATGTGATACGGGTTTGTCATTTATTCTGTCGATTTTTGTTTTCTTTTCTCTTTAAACCGTTGTGCGAATGTAGATTTATCCATCCGCTGGCTTTGGTAAACATTCACATCCCAAATGCGAATAGAAAGGCCCATTCCAATTAGCCGGGCATTTTTTTTCAGATTGCCGTACCCAAGATATTCAGCAGGAATATTGATGCGCCCGTTGGCCGCCATGCCTACTTTAATAAAGTTTTCGTAAAAAAACTGAAGGAATTCATCGTCTTCTTCATCAAAAGGATCCAATGTGCTTTTAAAAGCTTCCACGCGGTCTTTCCAAAAACGTTCCGGATAAATATCCAGGCAATCTTTAAACAGATTCCGCTCAATAACAAGCGGTTCCAGGGCCATATCACCCATCTCCTTTTTAAAGGCCGACGGAAGCACAATGCGCCCTTTGTCGTCGATGGTTGCGTTATATGTTCCAGTGAATTCTGTCATTTCGTTTAGAAAGTTCTTTTTATTACCGGTAAAAGTAAGAATTTATTCCAAAATATTCCACTTTATTCCACTTTATTCCACTGCATTACAGTTACGGTTTGTTGAAAAAATGTTGATGACTTGTTTATAAAATCTTTATAACGTAACCTCCAAATAAATCAACGAACACATTTTCAGTAAATTATTTTCAACAAGCATGTTTTCAACAAACGTTAATAACTCACAAAACCCTGTTCAAAGCGGTTAAAAAGAAATACTTAAACACCGGTTTAGGTTAAAACAAGAAATATTTTTATGACAAAAGCTTTTATTGTTTATCGAATCGCTTTATTTTGTAATTGAATTGAAAAGAAATGGCTGTGGAAGAAGGAAAAATTGTTCCGTACAAACCAATCGATATTCGGGAGGTTTTTGCCTCTAAAAGTCCAGGACTGGCTCGTTTATTGCCTGGTTTTGTTTATCGGTACCTTAACCGGATAATACACATCGATTTTGTAAACGACCTGCTGGAGCGGAATGGTCACCTGAAAGGAGTTGCTTTTATAAACAAGGTTGTAGAAGAATTCAATGTTAAACTTTTCCTGCATGGATTGGAAAACGTACCTGATTCGGGAAAATTCATCTTTGCCAGTAACCATCCTTTGGGTGGTTTCGATGGTATGCTCTTGCTTAAAACTGTGGATGAAAAATTAGGGAAACCCCGTTTTTTATCCAATGATATTTTAATGAATATTCCACAAATGAAATCGCTATTTATACCAGTAAACAAGCATGGCGGGCACAGTCGTGAGGTTGCACAAATTCTCTCCGAGGCATACCTTTCCGATGTTCAGATTCTCATTTTCCCTTCAGGTTTGGCCTCCAGGAAAATAAAAGGAAGAATTGTAGATTTGGAATGGAAGAAACATTTTATTACAAAAGCTATACAGTATAAACGAAACGTTATTCCGGTTTTTGTAAGCGGACGAAACAGCAACCGTTTTTACCGTATTGCAACCATCAGGAAATTTATGCGAATAAAATGGAACCTGGAAATGTTTTTCTTGCCAGATGAAACCATGAGGCACAGGAATACTGATGTGCACATTTATTTTGGAAAGCCCATTCCCTGGTCTGTATTTGACCGTACTAAAACGCACCAGCAATGGGCAGATTGGGTAAAAGAAAAAGTTTACCAGTTGCCAGTTGATGTTGAAAAAACAAATTAACAGACCGTTCAATATTTCTGTTAATCAATTTTATTAATTTTGCACACCGTTTCATTTAAATGATAACTAATGAAAGAAATTGTTGCACCACTTCCGAAGGAACAGATCATAGCCGAACTGACACCCAATAAGATGTTGCGCAAAACCAACAAAGGCGGAAATGAAATTTATGTGATATCATATCACGATTCTCCTTCGCTTATGCATGAAATAGGGCGTTTACGCGAGATTACGTTCAGAGATGCTGGTGGAGGTACCGGAAAGGAAACCGATATTGACAACTTCGACATTGCAGATTATTCATATAAACAACTGATTGTATGGGATCCGGACGCACGGGAAATTCTGGGAGGTTACCGTTACATAATATGTTCGGAAGCACCTGTTGATGAAACTGGTGAAATTCAAATGGCTACATCAAGGCTATTTAATATGTCAGAAAGGTTTGTCAGAGAGTATCTTCCTCACACACTGGAATTGGGTCGCTCTTTTGTTCAACCGGCTTACCAGTCGAGTAAGGCGGGAGCCAAAGCACTATTTGCACTCGATAATTTGTGGGACGGATTGGGCGCACTAACCGTCGATCATTCCGAAATCAAATACTTTTTCGGGAAAGTAACTATGTATCAACACTTTCATAATGATGCCAGGAACCTTATTCAATATTTTTTCAAAAAGTACTTCCGCGACAAAGAAAACCTGGTCTATCCGAAAAATCCGGTGGAATTTGACTACGATGAAAATGAAATGAACGCTCTTTTTACCGGCAATGATTACAAGGAAGATTACAGAATTCTTGTTCAATCTGTGCGCCAATTTGGTGAAAATGTTCCCCCGCTTATTAACGCATACATGAATCTGTCACCTTCAATGAAAACCTTTGGTACAGCAATGAACGAGAAATTTGGTGGCGTGCTGGAAACCGGTATAATTGTTACCATTAAAGATATTTACGAAGTAAAATACGATCGCCACATTGAAACCTATATTCAGGACAAGGAAAATGATGAGTGGGAAACTCCTGAATAGCAGAAGGAAAACGTTTTATTTCAGCGGTGCAGCAAATTTCTGAACATCATCTCCAGAAATTTGCCTGTCGCATAAAATGATAAGCCGTTCAATTACATTTCTAAATTCACGGATATTGCCTGTCCAGTTTATCTTTTTTAATTCGGTAAGTGCATCGGCTGATATCGTTTTTTCAGGCATGCCATATTCATTGCAAATAAGGGTAATAAAATGATTAGCCAGCAAAGGGATATCTTCCAAACGCTCGTTCAGCGATGGTACATGAATTAAAATGACACTTAACCTGTGGTATAAATCTTCACGAAAACTTCCTTTTTCAATCTCATTTGAAATATTTTTGTTAGTGGCTGCCACAACCCGCACATCCACTTTAATGTGCTTGTCTCCACCAACCCGCGATATTACGCTCTCTTGCAGGGCACGCAATACTTTGGCCTGAGCTGAAAGACTCATGTCACCTATTTCGTCGAGAAAAAGCGTTCCACCATTTGCTTGTTCAAATTTTCCTTTACGTTGTTTTACTGCCGAAGTAAACGAACCTTTTTCATGTCCAAACAGTTCACTTTCAATCAGTTCTGATGGAATGGCGGCACAGTTCACTTCCACAAATGGGCCAGATGAACGATTACTTTGGTCGTGGATGCGACGCGCAACCAGCTCCTTACCAGTGCCATTTGAGCCTGTGATTAAAACACGGGCGTCAGTTGGCGCCACCCGATCGGCCATTTCAACCACTTTTTTAATGGCGGGCGATTCGCCAATGATTTGAAAATTCTTGCTGACTTTCTTTTTCAGGATCTTTGTTTCATTCACCAACGTGGATTTGTCCATGGCATTACGAATCGTAATCAACAGACGATTCAAATCCAGTGGTTTTTCAATAAAATCGTAGGCTCCTTTTTTAATCGATTCCACCGCTGTATCAATATTCCCGTGCCCTGATATCATCACCACCGGCGAATCGGGTGCCAGTATATTCATTTGTTCCAGCACTTCAATGCCATCTATTCCGGGCATTTTAATATCACACAAAATAATATCATATTCAGTTTGTTTCACCATTCCAAGACCCATTTTACCGTCTTCGGCCAAATCGACCTCATATTTTTCGTATTCCAGAATATCTTTTAAAGTATTTCGAATGCTGCGTTCGTCGTCTATAACCAAAATTTTTGACATACTCATCTTTTTTTATGAAACACAAAAATACCGAAAAAGAAATAAAAAAAGCTGCCCACGGCTAAAACCGATAGAGCAGCTTTTTTATCTCCATCATAATTCGTTCAGCATCCACCTTTTACCTGAACTACTTCTCGTTTTACCGGAGCGCCAATATTTTTCAGTGCTTCAACCAAGTTGTCCATTTTCCGGGCTGCATTCGAACGGAAAACATAAGCCTGCAATTCACTTTTGGGTGCACTGGGTGGCGGAGTTTCAGCCAAATAAAACATTTTCTGAAATTCCCGGGCACTTTCACGCATTATTAAATTTTCTGAATTACCAATATATTTTGCCTTTAAACAAGCCATACGAACGAGTGTATCGCCGTCGGCATAAAAAACATTGGTTTTCAGCCGTTGTCTGAAAAGCGGTTCATACTGACGTTCCATCATGTTTTCAAATGGAATATTAATGGCCATGGGTAAATGAAATTTTTCAAACTCCCCGGGCGAACGCACATCGATTATGTTATACTCATAATAATGGTTAACAATTTCATCTGCCAGTTTATCGGCAGGAATTTCCTTGAAAACGCAGGTTTGCTGTCGTTTAGCTTCAGCAATCCGCATGTTTATAATATCCTGTTTGCCAGGCAAAAAAGCCACTACTGCAAGCACAACAAAAACAGATGCTGCTGCCAGTGCATAACGATTTCTTTTTGTCGGTCTAATTTTCGATTCGCGGTTGTTCACTTTATTTTCGATAAACCAGGTGGCTACAAATGCCCCCACCGCCACCAGGGAAAGCAAAAATCCGAATGCAACATTTGACATTCCGAAGTAATCTGAAATGCGCACCATTCCCATACTGTTGGCGTTATAAAGATTTTCAACCAAAGGGAATGTTTCAATAAATCCCCAGACACCCAATATGGCTCCAAAAACGAAAGCCAGTGCATCGAGTTTGCCAATGGCCAGGGCACAAACACTGGTTCCCGGACAAAAACCACCAATAATGAATCCGGCTCCCATAATAACTCCGCCTATGAGTGCTGATTTCAGGAATGTGGGATTCACATAAATAACACTCAGATCGAGTATTCCGTAATGCCCCATTAAAAGCACACCGGCCATGGCTGTAATACCGGCAGTAAAAAACACGCGCAACACGGTAAAATCGTAGCCATAAAAAAGTCCAACCAGTTTTTTTGTGGACGAAAAACCGGCTTGTTCGAGAATAAATCCAAAGGCAATGCCTAAAAAGAAGGCAATGACCAAACTAAACTCTTCACTTATAATAAAAGGTACTAATGGTCCCATTTTGTTTTATTTTAACCAAAGTTTTCTGAAAAAGTAAGCCAATGCATAAGCTCCGCCAAAAATGGCCAGCATGGTCAAAATTCCGCCAAGCGAAAGCACCGCCATTCCGCTCAGAGCCGACCCGCTGGTACAGCCACGGCCCAGTTGCGAACCGTATCCAAAAAGTGCCCCGCCTAAAATTGCACCGGCAATACGCACGCCGTTGGTAACCCGAGGGCCTTTTTCAAGTTTAAGACCTGTACGGTTTGCCAGTACACCCGAAAAGAAAGCGCCCACAAGTACCCCGATTACTTCAAACACCAAAAAATTTTTCCATGGACCTCCAGGATTTTCAGTGGCAAAATCCTGGTAAAACGCCGTGTTTTCGGCATGTTTTGGGGCAACGGTTTCAACCGATGCAATAACCACACTTTTAAAGGCCCCGCTGGCGCCCAGTCCGCGCCCTGTAATGTATATGGTTGCAAGCAGCACCAAACCAAGCAAAAAACCTGCAAGGTATGGATTCATATAGGGTTTTGGTTTTATGGATTCTGTTGTTTTCATTGAGTTGTATTTTTTTCTGAATTTACTTTTTCTAAATTGATTCATTGAGCACCGGTTCATCTTCATCTTCATCCAAATCCTCATATCCTGTAATCATGGCCTGTATGTTTGAAGTTGGTGTATGCCCGGTTGTAGTCATATACACGTGAACCACCAGAAAAACCATTAGCAGAAATGCTCCAAGTGTATGCCAGAAAGCGACACTTTCAAGAGGAAATTCACTTATAACGACAATATCGTTCCTGTCTAAGGTTTTGTGAAACATGTAAATGATACCTGAAATTACCGTTATTGGAACAAGCACCAGTTTAAACCCCAGGTAAACCAAGCGTTGCAAAGGATTCAGCTTTTTTACTTCGGTTTTATTTGTGGGATGTTTTTCGCCTTTAAACATGCCAATGCTGTAAAACCGGATTTGTTCGGCCAGCTTTTTTGTTGTTGGAATGTATTGCCGCCATTCTCCTGTAACAACGTGCCAGAAAATGGCAAAAATAATCAAGCCAATCAGCATCCACGAGGCCAAACGGTGAAAACGCGCTGCGTGTTCAAATCCTAATATTTCAAAAGTTCCGTGAACCTCAAATCCGGTAAAAGCCAGAAAAATAATCAGCGATGCTTGTGTCCAGTGCCAAAAACGTTCAAACCCTTTATAAACATATACCCGTTTCATAATTTATTTTTTTATACCGGTTTCATTTTCGTAATCAATAATATCTGTATCGTATTCTTTCCGGCGAATAGAAACTAAAACTCGTATTGCTGCATGTATAAGCACTCCTGCAATTGCACCGAAAAACATCAGGGTACCCAAAAAATCGAGTGGTTTATTGTAATCACGTCCCGGCAGGTAGAAACCGGCGAGTGAAGCCAGCCGCCCCTCATCGCTGCGGGTATGACATTCAGCACAACTTACAGCTTGTTCTTTTGGAGCTACCATGTGGTTAATGGGCCAGTACATTTCCGTTTCCACAAAGTCGTATTCCCCGCTGAATGGAAGTCCAACCCGCTTCATGCCGGCAGCAGCAGCCGTTTCCCAGTTAAAATCTTTCCAGTAGGCACTATCCCCTTTATTTTCTGCAAAAACTTTGGGCTGAATCAAGATGTTATATTTTTTGTCATAAATCTGGTCGCCTTTATGAATTTTTACCGGAAAAATTTTTGATTCCGGGTCATCGTGCGAGCCAAACAGCGTATTCATTTGCACTGGAACAGACTTTATGGTATCGCCCAGCAGATAGTGATCGGCGGTACCATTAAACCATAAATAGTCAGGTTTTACATTTTTAGCCCATGTAAATGAACCCTTTATTGACTGGTATTCTTCAGTGCTGTCGTTATTGAATTCCTTATAAGGTTCACCGTCGCGCAACTTACCTGCATCAGACCAGTACCATGACATTTTTGTTGGATTTACCTTGGCATATTCAGGAATATGGCAGGCCTGACAGGAAACTTTTGCATTGTGCCGGTTGAGAATATCGTCGAAATGAGGTGTTGTTGTGTGGCACTGTTCGCAAGTTGCCCGGTTGGTATTGGTGGATGAAACAGAGTAAAGCCGTCCTTTAATCTGATGGTTTTCAGCAGTATGGCAGGCTACGCAGGACATGTCCATTCCATTGGATGCCATGTGTACATCCACTTCACGATCGGTGGCCAATTGAGCAGCCTCTAAATCACCGTGCTTCACATTATTTCCGCCGCCACTGTAAAAATGGCAACTGCCGCAATTAATTTTTTTTGGTGTTCCCACACTTTGTGCGACCAATGTAAGGTTTACTTCACGAGCCGGGTAGCCGGCAGTTGAAGAACCTTTCAAATAAAGGTCGCTGTTATCGTGACAAACCATACAGTCCACATTTCGGGCGTTGGTGAAATCATAATGGTCATTGGTCATTCCATAACCGATATGGCATTTAGCACAAGCCAATTCGTTGGATTGCGCCCCAAGACAAAAATTGTTCAGTACATTTTTTTTACCGGCAGCAGCCAGGCCACGACCTTCAACATACGAAACCCTTTCCCAGTTCCAATGAGCCGAATTCATCACTTCTTTGTGCCGTTCGGTGTGACAAGCAATACAGGTTTCAGTAACTTCCTGCGGCGTTTCAAATTCGCGTTGAAGCTGAGGCAACAAACTGTGATTGATGGAAGAAACCGGTTTAATGGCATATTCCTGTTTTAGTTGCTCCAACTTCAGGTTATAATATTCATTTTCAGTATTAAAAATATTTATCAACACTAAAACTGCAACTGCGAGGGAAATAATTACAGCAATGGTTTTTTTCATCCTGAATATTTTAAACTAATGATTAAGATTTATTCTTTCATTTAACATTCTCCGGTTGCAAAATTATCCAAATATCTACATATACAAATATAAAAATCACAATACATCTCCTCTATCAAAAAAATGATTGATTAAATTATTAGTTTTTAAAGTTTTATATCAACATGTTGTACGACATATCACCTTAATATAAATTCATTCTAAAAAAGAAATATCATACCAAAAGGTATGAATCTGATAAAAGTAAAAAGAACAAAAGACAATAATTGTTGAATCCAAAGAAACATTTTCCCTGATACGCTTTATTTAAGATGATCGAAACTCAATTCAATTGCTTCGAAATTTTTTTTATTAGAACCAATTCATAATTTTTGTGCAAAAAAACAAGACTATTGTGACTTTTATCCTGTCTGAACGAGATTTATCTTTGTAATTTTTCCGCCTGTTTGCAACTATCTAATTAGTTTTAAATTATAATTTAATATTTTACTTATGCGAAAAATTTCATTCCTTTTGATTAGCTTACTACTGGTCAGCTCGGTAACGATGGCCAAAAAGAAAAAAGATGCTGAAGAAAAAGGTGACACGCTAATTACCAGCAGCCTTGTCAGCGGACTAAAATTCAGAAGTATCGGACCTGCCTGGGCCAGCGGACGAATTGCCGATTTTGCAGTAAATCCCGACAATCCGAAAGAGTATTATGTGGCAGTTGCCAGCGGAAATGTTTGGAAAACCACCAACAACGGAACAACATGGAAACCCATTTTTGATAATTATGGCGCCTATTCCATCGGCGTTGTAAAAATGGATCCCAACAATCACAATGTGATTTGGGTAGGTACAGGTGAAAACAACCACCAGCGGGCACTTGGTTACGGCGATGGCGTGTATAAATCGATGGACGGTGGAAAATCGTTCAAAAACATGGGATTGAAAGAAAGCCGCCAGATAGGTGGAATTGTTATCGATCCCAGGAACTCTGACGTGGTTTTTGTTGCTGCCGAAGGTTCGGCGTGGGGACCGGGCGGTGATCGGGGTTTGTATAAATCAACCGATGGCGGCGAAACCTGGAACAAAGTGTTGGAAATAAGTGAAAACACTGGGGTCAACAACGTGGTAATGGATCCGTCGAATCCGGAAATTCTCTATGCAACCTCGGAACAGCGTCGGCGAACTCATTTCACCAAAATTGGTGGAGGACCGGAATCTGCTGTTTATAAATCGACCGACAACGGGGAAACCTGGCGGAAAATTATGAAAGGACTTCCTTCAGTTCACATTGGTGGAATGGGCATTGATGTTTCGCCGGTTAATCCCAACTACATTTATTTAATTATGGAAGCTGCCGAGGATAAAGGTGGTTTTTTCCGTTCGACCGACAAAGGCGAAAGCTGGGAAAAAATGAGCAGCCACCATTCAAGCGGTCAGTACTACAACGAGATTTTCTGCGATCCGGTGGATATAAATAAAGTATATTCTGTTGAAACCGTTTCAAAAGTTACGGTTGACGGAGGAAAAACCTGGACAAACATTCCAACCCAAACCCGCCATGTGGACGACCACGCTTTATGGATAGACCCATCGGATACAGACCATTTTATTATTGGTGGCGATGGGGGTATTTATGAAACCTGGGATGCAGGCTCCACCTTCGATTTTAAAGAAAATTTCCCCGTAACTCAATTTTATCGTGTTCATGTGGATAATGAAGAACCATTTTACAATATTTACGGAGGAACGCAGGACAACAATACCATGGGTGGCCCTTCGCGGAACCTTACCCGCGATGGAGTGATAAACGACGAATGGTATGTTACACTGGGCGGCGACGGTTTCTGGATTGCCACCGATCCCGGCAATCCAGACATCGTTTACACCGAATACCAGTATGGAAACCTTTTCCGTTACGATAAAAAAAGCGGCGAGCGGGTGAACATCAAACCGCGTGAACGAAAAGGCGAACTCACTTACAAATGGAACTGGAATGCACCCATGTTTGTTAGCCCGCACAAGGGAACCCGAATTTACCATGCAGCCAATAAAGTATTCCGGAGCGACGACCGCGGAAACACTTGGGAAGTTATCAGCGATGACCTCACAGCACAGGTTGACCGCAACAGTTTCCCGGTTATGGGAAAATACTGGCCGGCAGATGCCGTTGTAAAAGATGTTTCAACTTCGCTTTGGGGAACGATCGTTTCACTGGCGGAATCACCTGTAAAAGAAGGTTTATTGTATGCCGGTACCGACGACGGTGTAATTTCAGTAACTGAAAATGGCGGTGAAACCTGGACTCAGGTAAAATCATTCCCCGGAGTGCCTGAATATACTTATGTAAGTGATATTCTCCCCGACCGTTTCAATGAAAATGTTGTGTATGCCACATTCAACAACCTGAAACGTGATGATTTCAAACCTTATGTTTTTAAAAGTACTGACAAAGGTAAAACCTGGCAAAGTATCAGCGGAAACCTTCCCGAAAACGGAACGGCACATACTATTGTTCAAGACCACATTCGGCCTGAACTGCTTTTTGCCGGAACAGAATTTGGTGCGTTCTTCACCATCGATAATGGCGAAAACTGGGTACAATTAAAATCAGGCGTACCCACAATTGCAGTTTATGACATCGCCATTCAGGAGCGGGAAAACGACCTGGTGCTTGGAACTTTTGGCCGCGGCTTTTATGTTCTGGATGATTTCAGCCCGCTGCGTGAGCTCAGCCACGAAATGGCAGAAAAGGATGCTCATTTGTTCGAAATAAAAGATGCGTTGATGTTTATTCAAACCAGCAACAAAGACAACCAGGGCGACACTTATTACAAAGCACCCAACCCACCTTTTGGTGCAACATTTACTTATTACATGAAGGAAGTTCCGAAAACACAAAAACAACTTCGTAAAGAGAAAGAAAAAGAGCTGTTTAAAAATGGAGAACCAATTCCACAACCTACCTGGCGTGAGCTGCAGCTGGAAGAAAAAGCAGAACCTTCGCATCTGATTTTTACCATTTACGACGCAGGCGGAAACATGGTACGCCAGCTTACAAAATCACCTTCAAAAGGAATTAACCGCATGAATTGGGATTTGCGTTATTCCATGCCAACGGCAGTTCGGGTGAACAACAGTTTTAATCCAACTTCAGGAAGTGGCCGCAGCAACGGAATTCTTGTCCTTCCCGGAAAATATTCGGTTGACATGAAACTCTGGCACGAAGGTGAATTAACTGATTTGGCCGGCCCGGTGGATTTTAATGTGAATAAACTGAACCTGGCCACCCTGCCCGCTGAAGATTACAGTGAAAATGTGGAATTCAACGAAAAAGCAGGCAAACTGGCCATTGCCATGGTGGGAAGCAACCGCCTTATAGATGAGCTCATATCGAAAGTGGAACACTTCAAAGAAGCCATTTACTCCACACCCGGTGCCAGTCAGCAACTCATGGACAAAGCCCGTGAACTGGGAAAAGAACTGGAAGAGCTGAATTTTAAAATGAACGGTGTTCCGGCCAAGGCCAGCGGCGAAGAAGTTCCGCCGGCCGAAGTTCCGCTTTACGACAGGCTCGGACATGTTACCTATGCCACAGCCAACTCAACCAGCGGATTAACTACAACTCAAAAAGAGGCCTATGAAATTTTGGAAGAAGAATTTCCGCCGGTATTAAATACACTGAAACGAATTGTTGAACAGGATATTCCGGCCATGGAAGCTGAACTGAATAAAATAAACGCTCCGTGGACACCAGGAAGAATGCCGGTTTGGAATAAATAATTAAATTATCAGATTCTGATGTAAACTAAAGAGGCTGCCCTTTTGAGCAGCCTCTTTTTTTTTACTGGTATTCGTCCCAGCTTTTTATGCTGATGTCTTTCAAATCATATTTACAGATTCCGTAAATAAAAGCGCTGGCTACCCGTGCATTTGTAATGAGCGGAATATTAAAATCAATGGCATTTCTACGGATTTGATACCCGTTTTTCAACTCCCGTTTCGTATAATTTTTGGGAATATTTATCAGTAAATCAATTTTTTTATCCCTGATGTATTCAATCGTATTCGGATGCCTGTCTTCTTCATCGGGCCAATGCAGCAGGGTAGTTTTCACTCCGTTGTCGTGGAAAAACTTGTGTGTACCTTCCGTTGCAAACAAATTATATCCCCGCGCCTCAAGCATTTGCGCGCTTTTTAGCAACTCAATTTTCGAACGCGAAGGCCCCGAAGAAATCAGGATGTTTTTTACCGGAATGCGGTAACCTACCGAAAGCATCGCTTTCAGTAT
>JAZBNQ010000403.1:0-2410 GCA_036350775.1 Mariniphaga sp. | reverse complement strand
TAAGAAAGTCTCACCTTATAGTCTAAGTTGCATTAAAATTAGTATGTATTAAAATATATCAACCATGCTATGCCTGCCCACCTCAAATTGTCGGTTATTGGCGCCGAAGTAACCATCGCAATTACCAATCACCGGCTAAACCTGGGCACCTGGCAGGGTATTTAATTTTTGTGAATTTCGCAATTACGGGGGAACCAGAAAACTGGTGCTGACTATTTATTCGTGATTAAAGAAGGCAAATTCACAATTTAAATTTAATGTAATCTGATTTAGGTTTTTTTCAAACGACGTTGACAGGTCTTATCGACGCTGTCAAGTCTGCAATACATAACCTGTCAACGTCTTTAGACTTGACAGCGTTAACTACGAAATAGATTCACAAATCCAAAATCTGCCTGGGGACAGGTAATACCCAAACTTCAAAGCATCAAATTTCAAACGGACTCTACTTGTTTGATTTTTCGGATTTAAAAAATTGGAGTTTGTTTGATTTTTGAAAATTGATGTTTGGTATTTTTTAATTCTGCTTTAATCAGCGAAATCTGCGGGAGAACCCGATAACCTGAGATTTATTGTTTTTTGCCTGCAATAAAAACCCTATTTTGCCGGCCAAAAGAAACCAAAAAGTATGCAAAGAAATCTTCTACTGGGGGTTGAAGCCATTGGGCAGGCAGCCATTGATGCCGGCATTTCCGGCGTTTATGCCTACCCGGGAACCCCGTCAACCGAAATAACAGAATACATCCAAAATAACAGGCTGGCACGCGAACGGAACATCCACCGCGAATGGTCGGCCAACGAGAAAACGGCGCTGGAAGCTGCGCTGGGGATGTCGTATGCTGGCAAACGCGCCATGGCCTGCATGAAACATGTGGGTTTGAACGTGGCCGCCGACGTGTTTATGAACATGGCCATTACCGGCATCAACGGCGGATTGGTGGTTACCGTGGCCGACGACCCGTCGCAGCATTCGTCGCAAAACGAGCAGGATTCCCGCTTTTACGGCAAGTTCGCCATGATTCCCGTGTTCGAACCTTCCAACCAGCAGGAGGCCTACGACATGACCTACGACGCTTTTTCATTTTCTGAAAAAACCGGGCTGCCGGTGATGATGCGCATCCCCACCCGGCTGGCACATTCGCGGTCAGGTGTGGTGCAAAAACCGGTTCAGCAAGAAAATAAACTGAAACTGCCCGAAAACCTGATGCAGTTTATGCTGCTTCCGGCTTTCGGACGAAAATATTACCAGAACCTGCTCGACAAGCAGAACTGGCTGGCTGAACTTTCAGAAGAATCGGGTTACAATTCGTATTCCGAAGGAAAAGAAAAAAGCCTGGGTATTGTCTGCTGCGGAATTGCATACAACTACCTCATGGAAAATTATCCGGAAGGCAACTGTCCCTATCCGGTGGTGAAAATTACGCACTACCCGGTTCCCAAAAAATTGTTGCTGAAACTGGAAAAAGAGTGCGACGAACTGCTGGTGGTAGAGGAAGGTTACCCACTGGTGGAAGAGCTGCTCACCGACTTTTTCGGAAAAGGAACCAAGGTTTCCGGGAGGCTAAACGGAGCGCTGCCCCGCCGGGGCGAACTGAACCCCGACCACCTGGCAAAAGCACTGGGCAAAGAGCTGGAAGAACCGCTGCAAATGCCGGATTCGCTGGTTGGAAGGCCACCGTCACTGTGTGCGGGCTGCGGCCACCAGGATACCTACGAGGCCCTGAATGAAGTAATTGCCGAAGTGGGCAACGGACGCATTTTCTCCGACATTGGCTGCTACACGCTGGGCGCATTGCCGCCCTACAACACCATCAACACCTGCGTGGACATGGGCGCCTCCATTACCATGGCCAAAGGCGCTGCCGATGCCGGACTTTCGCCGGTGTTTGCCGTAATTGGCGATTCCACGTTTACCCACTCGGGAATTACCGGCCTGCTCGACTGCGTGGTGGAAAAATCGAACGTGAACATCCTGATTGTGGACAACGAAACTGTGGCCATGACCGGCGGTCAGGACTCGTCGGCCAGGGGAAGGATCGAAAAAATATGCGAAGGCGTGGGTGTCGATCCGGAACACATCCGGCTGTTTGTGCCGCTGAAAAAGAACCACGATGAAATCGTAAAAATCATCCGTGAAGAGATGGCTTACAACGGCGTTTCGGTAATTATTGGCCGCCGGGAGTGTGTGCAGCGCGTGGCAAAAATGAAACGGCTGCAAAAAAAGAAAGCAGCTAAAAACGATCAAAAATAAACGAGAAAAATTTAATCTGAAAAGCCGTTAATGCATGAAGCAGGAATACTATTCAAAATAATTCTTTGCGTCTTAGCGACTTTGCGGTAAAAAACATTTTGCGGTAAAAACAAAATATATGAAGACAGACATTATACTGGCAGGCGTGGGCGGACAGGG
>JAZBNQ010000402.1:0-2566 GCA_036350775.1 Mariniphaga sp. | reverse complement strand
TTCAGTACCAATGGCGACCAATGTTTGTGCCGCCGGTTCGGTCAAATCTTCATTGGCCAGGTATTTTTTAATGACGTTCACTGACTTATCGCTGCCAACCAGGTTAAGCTGGTTCAGCAAAAACGTTTTTACTTCCACATCGGAATGTTCTTCCAGAGCAGCCAGCAGGCTTGTTTCAACAAAATCACGGTCATCCGCTCTTCCAAATTCGCTGGCATAACGTGCCAGGCTATTTATGGCAAACCGAACTGCAGTATCGTCGCCAACGCCGGCAGGTGTTAACAATTGTGCTATTTTTTCAAATCCCTGCGGACCGAGTTCAACCAACTCGGCCATTACGCGGTCGCGGTGCACCAGGTCTTTTGTGGGCATCTGAGCCAAAGCATCTGCCACTTTCGTGTCAAGTGTTCTCCTGTCCTGAGCAAATGTTGTTGCTGAAATTAAAGCCAGGAGCACTATTGCTGTAAATTGAATTATTCTTTTGTTCATCTTTTGTTTTATTTTTTTAATATCAGACTTTTAAATGAGCGATTCGGAAATCGCTCGACCCGATAATCAGATTGTCCAGGGTGCCCGCATGGGTTGGTTAATCATCCGGTTGGCACCCTCATCGTCAATAAATTCGAGTTTTTCAGGATCAAAATTCAACGTCCTTCCCAAACGAATGGCAACAATTCCCAGGTTTACCAGGGTAGAAGACCAGAATCCATTGGTTTCATTCAATGCAAACTTCTTCCGGGTTTTTACCGATTCGGAAAAGACTGAAATCTGCGGTTCCGGATCGGGAAGGGTTTTCAGGAACGACTGCAAATTTGGAATATCGGAACGGAACCCGCGGTAAATTTTTCCGTGAGGACCTTCGATGTAAGCAGCATCTTTGTCTTTGTTTTCGCCATCGAGAATAATCTGGCATCCATCAGCATAAGTGTAAGTAATTCGCCTCCAGGAACCCACGGCATCGTAGTGTTGCTGGGGTGCGTCCACCTCAATTTTCACCGGTGCGGTATCATCTTTTCCAAGCATGTACTGCACGGGGTCGAGATAGTGCTGCCCCATATCGCCGAGGCCGCCGCCGTCGTAGTCCCAGTATCCGCGGAATTTGGAATGAACGCGTTCCGGGTTGTATGGTTTGTAAGGTGCCGGCCCGAGCCACATATCGTAGTCGAGATTTTCAGGCACGGGCATAGGTTTTAGGTTGTATTCGCCGCTCCAATAAAATTTCCAGTCGTAGCCGGTTACACCGCTTACCGTAAATTTCAGCGGCCAGCCCAAAATGCCACTGTCAATTACCTTTTTCAACGGTTTTACGTCGGTTCCCAAACCGTAAAAATTGTCTTTAAAACGGAACCAGGTGTTCAGGCGGAACATCCTGCCATGTGCATTCACTGCTTCCATCACCTTTTTGCCTTCGCCAATGGTGCGGGTCATGGGTTTTTCGCACCAGATGTCTTTGCCGGCTTTGGCTGCCTCAACTGACATAATTCCGTGCCAGTGCGGCGGGGTGGCAATGTGTACGATGTCCACTTCAGGCAATTGTATCAACTCCCTGAAATCGTGGAATTTTTTCACATCGTAATCGATCAGGCTTTGCGCTTTTTCGAGGTGCAGTTTGTCCACATCGCAAATAGCAACCACACGGGTGCCTTCGTAGGGAATGTGCCCGCGGCCCATGCCGCCAACACCAATAATTCCTTTGGTCAACTGGTCGGACGGTGCAATAAAACCATTGCCTCCCAGCACATGGCGCGGTACAATGGTTAACCCTGCTCCGGCAACCAGCGCGCTTTTCAAAAATCTTCTTCTTGAAGTCGGATTTTTACTATTCATTGTTATTTAGTTTAAATTCTATGAAAATTAAAATTTGTCTTCAATCTCTGAAAAAATCTGTTTCAAACAGGTTTTTGTAATAAATTCCAAAGATAAAATTTACTTTTTAAAAAAATAAGAAACAGGAAAGTCAAAAGTTAAATCAGACGTTTGGCGAATATGGTATGATGCCGGAGGTATCAAACGTTTATAGAAAGAAGTTGGTGATGTATATAGTTCGACTCCGGCTGGAGTCGCACATCATCTTATCATTCTATTTTCTTTAAACATGTAAACCCTCTGGGTTTAATAAAGAAAAAGCCTGATTATTTAAATGCTTAGTAAAAAGCAAAAATTTAAACGAAAAGCAAAAGATTAAGGGATTGTTGAAAAATACATTTTCAGGAATAATATGGTAATTCAGGAAAATTATATCTTTAGAATTTTCTGAAAAACCAAAAAGATTCAACATGAAGAATATTCCTGTAATTGCTGTTTCCGGAAAATCACTGGCCGAAGCTTACGAAACTGCCCTGATTTCGCTTTATGAAAAAGGTACGCGGTTTAAAACACAGTACGACAAGCCCGGTGATCCGCTGAGCATCGATTGTACCCTGAACCTGACCATTGAAGAACCGGAAACTGATCCGATGATTCACATGGCTTTTCCGGGTGGCATTGAAGATTTAAAGGAATATGTGCTGGAACTGAAAGGTTTTAAAGACCACTGGGTAAAAAATATCAACGACGAAAAAGATAC
>JAZBNQ010000401.1:0-4400 GCA_036350775.1 Mariniphaga sp. | reverse complement strand
TGAGCATTGGTTACCGGGTGCGGGTCCATAAAAAAACTATTCACTTTTACGGTGTGAACCGGATACTCGTCTTCCCGCGCAAACTGTGCATCGCGGGCACCCATGTTAAATACACCAGCGGGAATAAAAAGCATTTCTTCCAGAACAAGGTTGGCTTTTTTTAGCGAATCAATATTTACGGGCAAAACGAAATTTGCAGTTTTTATTGAACCATTAAACCGGTCGGGAACGGCGCTGACACAACATTCTTCTAAGTTTGGCGCTGTTTGATCCGTTTGTTCTGTGTTGTTTTCATTTTGTTTTGCAGACTGGCAGGAAGAAAATATTAAAACCAGCAGTAAAAAAGGGAAATTATTTTTTATCAATTTGAAAGTCATATTATCAATTTGAAATCTAAAACTTGAATTAAAGCTATTTTTATCTTTTATGAATTCAAAATAAATGAAATATTTTTAATAATAAAAGGGAAGATGAATTATGGATTTGTAAACTTATCGGTTGGAGATTTTTTAAACCAATTCACCGGATTGAGCTGTTTTTTATACCGGGCAAATAATTCTTTTCCAACCAGCAAACCACCCGACCAAAATATAATTTCCATAAGAATTAAGCTAACAGTTGACCCAATCACTTTGGTTTTGGTGGGTAAATCTGAAAGCGGAATGAGCAGGGTTGCCGCAAAAAATACACCTGAAAAAACCATTAAAAATATACCTAGTTTAATTTGCCAGTTCTTTTTCATTCGAAATTGATGTCATATTACTAAAAATAATAACCGGAAAACGAAACTATTGTTCTGGTTAAAAAGATTCGTTCGGTTCAGGAGTGGTCTTCGGTTCAAAAAGATTGAAATAATAAATACCCTTCGATTCAAAAAACTTCATCATTTGTTTTACCCGAACTTTAAAATTGCTGTAATTTTTTTCTTCAGGAACGGTCCAGGCTGCCTCGGCAAGGGCAGAAAGCCTGGGATGAATCATAAAGTCAAGTCGTTTGTTGGTTGAAATTTGCTCCGTCCAAAGGTTTGCCTGAATCCCTTTGATTTGTTCAAAATGCGTTGAAAATCCTGGTAATGTGTCAGGTGGAAATTGATAAACCAGGTCGGGAGGACTGAAAGCTCCGGCCCATCGCCGGCCAGTTTTATGAGATTCGTGCTGCACGAAGTCAAAATAGAGGGGAATTCTTGGACAAAGCACAACAGAAAAATTTTGATTGAGTGCTGCACCAAGTTTTTCAGGTAAATTATGCCTCCACCACATTACCAGCGAATTTTCAGGGCTTAATCCGTGATCGACAATTTCGTCCCAGCCAATAACTGTCTTTCCAAGCATTTGAATTGAATCTGCCATTCGGTGCACAAAATAACTTTCAACTTCTTTCAAATCGTTAAAATCATGCTGTTTCATCAAACGCTGCACATCTGGATTTGTGTTCCAGCTTTCGTTGCCAAAATGTACTTCATCTCCGCCCAAATGGATATATTTTGTTGGAAAAAGAGCCGCAACTTCTTTCAGAATACCGGTAAGAAAACTGTATGTTTCATTTTTGCCCGGATTGAATGTAAATTCCGGGTACCTTTCAGAACCCCCTCCTGAAAACTCAGGATAAGCCCGGTTGGCTGCAGTTGCATGTCCCGGCATATCAATCTCGGGAATAATTTCAATATTTCGTTCAGCAGCATAGTGCACAATTTCCTTAATTTCTTCCTGTGTATAAAACGCAGCAGGAGCATCCGGATTTGAATGATTTCCGATACCGCCAACTTCTGATAATTTTGGGTACTTTTTTATTTCGATTCGCCAGCCCGGAACATCGGTTAAATGCCAGTGAAAGATGTTCAGTTTGTGTAATGCCATTAAATCGAGCAATTCCTTTACTTTTTGAGCTCCAAAAAAATGGCGCGATTCATCGAGCATAATTCCACGCCACCCAAAACGTGGTTGATCTCTGATGGTAATAACCGGAATCTCAAACCTGCCATTTTCATAATCAGCAAAAAGCAATAACTGCCTCAATGTTTGCAACCCGTAAAAAATACCCTTGACTGAATTGGCATTTATTGTAATTTGTTGTTTTGTTGTTTTAAGTTCGTATAATTCACTCCCATTAAATGGTTGCTGCAAAATGAGGTTAATATTTGCCTTATCACTTTTTGTAAGCTGAACCGGCAAAACTTCCTCCATTTGTTCAGCAAAAATCCGGGCAGTATTCTCTATTTTTTCGTTGTTAAAATGGAGTGTTAATTCTTTTTTGATTTTAAATACACCCTTTCCGTAAACAATTTCGTTGGGCAGTGGAATAACGTTAATCGGGGTTGGTTCATGTTTCCCCATAGAACAACCTAAAAACAATATCAAAGTTAAGAAGCCAATAACTTTCATTTCCGGGTTTTTAAAATTTTACAGAATGAAAAAAGTCCTGTTTGTAGCAGAAATTTAAAAATAGGATAATGAGTTAATCGATTCGTTTGGCTGCCCAGTTAACAGCATTTTTTATGTGAATTTTAACCTTTTCATCCTGAAAGGATTCGTGAGTGTGCCCAAAACCAGTGTAGAACGAACGCATTCCGTCTTTTTCCAGCCACCAGATGATGGGATGATCGCCCATGCGCCAGTCGTCGTTTTTAAATTTCTTTATACTGTTTTCATCAAGCGTAGCCAGCACATTCACTTTATCACGGGGATTTTCCCGGAACGTGTACCATTCATCAAAAGTAGTGTACGATTTCATTCCTTTAAAAGGCTCCATTGCCGGATGATCAAAATTTTCAAAAATTACCGTACCGGTTTGGGCAGGCGGGTGGGTTTTAAAGTAACCGCCAATCAGCTCGCCGTAAAATGGCCATTCGTATTCAAAATCGGCAGCAGAATGAATTCCAACCATTCCTTTCCGATTTTTCATAAAATTTTCGAACGCCATCTGCTCGTTTTCATTCAATGCATCACCTGTGGGATTCATAAAAACAACCACATCGAAACCCGAAAGAATTTCCGGATTAAAAGCCGAACTTTCTTCGGTTGCGGTAACAACCCAATTTTGCGATTTACTCAGGTCGAACAGCATTTTTATTCCTGAAGACAATGATTCGTGCCTAAATCCAGAAGTTTTTGAGAATACGAGAATATGGGCAGGCGTTTCAAATTCCGGCTCCTTTTCCTGTGCACACATGGTAAATGAAATGATTACAAGAAAACCAATCAGCAAAGCTTTACTTTTCATAACTCACTTTTTCAAAATTAAGATTACAAGTTTACCAAAATCCCGGAACAAAAAGGACTGTAAATGATGATAAATTTGTCTTCCCGGAGTATTTTGTCATTCTTTTTCAATTTTGAATCAGATGGGCAACAGAATTTTTATCATGATTTCCCAAATATTGACAGGTCAGCCGGAATTGGCGCCATTCAAATGTTATCTTTGCCGTTTATAAAAAGTTAGAATATGCACGAAATTATATTTTGGATTATCATTGCCATTCTTGTATTCGATTTTCTTTTCGAAAATTACCTGGAATATTTGAATACAAAACGGATGGGAACCAGGTTGCCAGCGGAATTAAAGGGAATTTATGATGAAGAAAAATATGCCAAACAGCAAGCCTATCAAAAAGAAAATCACAGGTTTGGAATGATTTCGGGTACTATTAGCTTTTTGGTTATCCTGGCCATGTTTGCTTTTTACGGATTTGCTTTTGTTGACAGCATTGCATGGAACGTTACTTCACATGCAATTCTGGCGGCGTTACTTTTTTTTGGCATTATCATGTTTGCTTCAGATCTCATCAATATTCCTTTTTCGGTTTATGATACTTTTGTAATTGAAGAAAAGTACGGATTCAACAAAACCACTCCCAAAACCTTTACGCTCGACCAACTAAAAGGCTGGCTGCTGGGGGCAATAATCGGCGGCGGATTGCTGGCGCTGGTTATTTTTATATACCAGAAAACCCAGAGCATGTTCTGGATTTACGCCTGGCTGGTGGTGGCTGCATTCAGTATTTTTATGGCCATGTTTTATTCCAACCTGATTGTGCCGCTGTTTAATAAACAAACGCCGCTGGAAGAGGGCGAATTGCGCACGGCCATTCAGCAATTTGCAGAAAAAGTGGGCTTTAAACTCGACAATATTTTTGTGATAAACGGCTCGAAACGCTCAACAAAAGCCAACGCCTACTTTACCGGGCTCGGAGTAAAAAAACGGATTGTTTTGTACGACACGCTTATTGAAGAGATGGAAACCGACGAAATTGTGGCTGTTCTGGCGCACGAAATCGGCCATTACAAAAAGAAGCACGTTACCCAGGGACTGTTTATTTCGTTGTTGCAAACCGGGATTGTGCTGTTTATTTTTTCGCTATTGATTGACAATCCGCATTTAAGCAAAGCCCTGGGCGTGGACGA
>JAZBNQ010000400.1:0-25141 GCA_036350775.1 Mariniphaga sp. | reverse complement strand
TTCGAAGCTGCAACAGATATCGCGTTGCAAACTGTACAGGAATTGATACCCGAATTAAAATTTGTTAAACATATTCGGTTTGTGCTTTTTGGCGGGGAAGATTTTGAGGTGTATGTAGAAAGGTTACGCAGAATTAAATAAATTATAATCCGCTGGCCACTTATCTGCCCCGTAATTTAACAGATAAATAAGAAGCAAAATCATGGCAAAGTCAGTTCGGGTGGCATGGGCCATAACCCAGAATCCTTCATTCAGCAATATGGGAAATTTCGTACTAACAAGGGCTGTTACCATAATGGTTAACAGCGGATAGCAGCCAGCCGGGTAAAAAACCCGACAAACAACAGGGCACCCTAAACACCTTCGAAATTGCCCCAAAATAAATTCAGAACACCGGATATTCAAACACAATCTTTTCAAATCGCACCACCCCTGCAATTTCAGGATAAATAAATTTCTGAGTGCCTTCAGAAAGAAAAATCAGATGAAATAAACTGTGATACATAAACCGAAAGCTGCGTAATTTAAAACATGAAGATACTGTTTCAATCCTCATTTTAAAGTCAACAAAACCAATTCATGAAGTTTTTAATTACCTCCAAAAAAAAGAATTCTGTCTGAAATTATTTGATTTATTTGCGTTGGTAACACCTCACCCATTCAGTTTGAAACCTTACCGGCAGTTTATTTCCCGAAACAGGGCTTAAAACCAATGTGAACAGGCTTATATGAAGCTGAAAATTAATATGTCTGTCTTCCAAACTGAATACCTCGGTATCATTAATTTTCCAAGCCAAAGAGCCTCCCTTCTTTTCAAGCGTAAAAATATACCATGCCCCCTTTTTCAGGTTGGAAATATCAAGCCCATTCATGGATAATTTACCTTTTTCGTTGGCGGAAGAGACGCCAATGCGGTTTTTAGCACCCATCTCCAGTAAATATATTCCAGGATAACTCTGATCACCCTGCAAAACAAACGAGCTGACGGTTTCTTTTACCGGGTTAAATTTTATTTTGGCTTCAAATATTCCATCTTCCTGCCGGAAACTTTTTGCCGTGGAAACCACTCCGGAAGTATAATCAAATTCGGCAGGAATAAAACCGGCAGGCATTTTCCAAACCATACCGTTATTCTTTTCCTTGCGGGTTTCAATAGTAAGTTTCGATTCACATTTAACATTTTCTCCATTGGTAAAAATGTGCAAATCGCCAGGTAACGCATAATTTTTCCCAAGTGTTTTTTCAGCCTGGGGCTGTAAAACGGCCCATTTTTCAATGTCTAATTTTCCATTCTGAAAAACATCTTCAAAACTTACTTCCCAATCTGTAAAGAAATCAAAAGTATTGGTTCCCTTGTATTTAAAGTATTTTACCAGGTGCGGCCTTTTTTTCATTTCAATATACTTTTCCTCCCGGGCATATTCTTCCGATTTTTCCCATTTTTTCGAATCTTCGAGGTAAACTTTTTGCTGTAAAAACTTATCGGAAGTAATGATGTTGTTTAATTCATTAAAACGCTTTAAATCAGTAGATTCAGCCACTTTATAATAGTTTTCCAAAAGTGGAGACTTTTCAAATTTCATAAAGAACTTTATATCCTCGCTGGAAGCCAGTTCCTTATATTGCATCCATTTTTTATACGCTTCGGTTTTTTCAAATTTCTTTTTGTCTTTTAAAAAATCAACTCTTTTTTTGAAACTGTCACTTTCCACTTCAACCTTTAATTCATTAAATCTTTTCAGGTGGTAACTGCCTGCTGTTTCCCGGTAAAGTTTAAGTTTTTTTGAATGTTCAAATTTCAGATAGCCTTTAATTTCGCTGTCATTTTGAAAATTTTTAAGTTCATGTTTTTTCTCCTTATCAGTTTTCGGTAGATTTTTAAGTTCCAGGTATTTTTTCAGTTTTTCGGAATGTGAAACAGAATCGTGACGTTTCAACGCTTCCGACTGATGAAGCTCAAACCAGGCCTTTATTCCGGCGTGCTTCTGCAATTTTTTATATTCCTGTTCTTTCTTCTGTTCCTCAGAACCTTTAAAAACCAACCG
Source organism: Mariniphaga sp. (assembly GCA_036350775.1). GTDB lineage: Bacteria > Bacteroidota > Bacteroidia > Bacteroidales > Prolixibacteraceae > Mariniphaga. Next base: position 23,096 of record JAZBNQ010000400.1, on the reverse strand, counting down.
GTGCATTTCTTCCTTTTCTTTACTGAATTTACCATTCTCTACATATTCCTTTAACTGGCGGTATTCTTTCAGTTTATCTGATTCTTTTAGATTTTCAAACCTTTTAAGTTGGGGTGAATCTGTTAGTTTAAAATACTTTTTAATATGCCCGGCCTTTTTTAGCCGTTCAAACTCTTGCTCCAATTTTTCTTCTTCACTTCCTTTAAATTTCAATTGCTGAATTTCCTTTTTCCGGTTAATAAATTCAGCAGACTGAATGTATTTTTCCAATTCCTGAAATTCCTTTAATTCGTCAGAATTTTTAACATTAAGAAATTCCTGGAAATCATTCCACAAATTTTTCCGTTGGATTTCAATTTTTTCAACAGGCTTAATTTTGCCTAAAAGCTGAAGGGTAAAGATTTTAAAAGACATAGGTCAAAATTTTTGTTTTACAGATTCAAAAGTAAAAATTTAAGCCATTAAATTCTAATTATTTCATTACACAAAAGCATTTTGATTGGCCAAGTTGTTAACATATTTAAGATTTCCCAGAGAAATGAAGATTCCCATGTTTATATGTTTTTTACTAAACTATTGACTGTTAACCATTTTTTAAATAGTTTTAACCTCTTAATTACGACAAAATGATACGAAACTCGGAATTAATTTTAAACAGCGACGGTACAATTTTCCATTTACATCTGAAACCGGAGAACATTGCGGAACAAATTATTTTAGTGGGTGACCAGGCGCGGGTTGACACGGTGGCCGGTTTTTTTGAAAAGATTGATTTTTCTGCTAAAAACCGGGAATTCAGTACAATAACAGGCTGGTATAATAATAAAAAAATTTCGGTTATTTCTACAGGAATTGGAACCGATAATATCGACATCGTTTTAAATGAACTGGATGCTCTGTTAAACATAGACCTGGAAAAGCGGAGAATTAAAGATGAAAAAAAATCACTGAATATATTGCGGATTGGAACTTCGGGAAGCCTGCAAGCGGATATTCCGGTGAACGCTTTTCTTGTATCGCAAAAATCGATTGGCTTTGATGGCATGTTAAATTTTTATGCAAACCGTGAACAGATTTGCGATTTGCCCTTTGAAAAAGCGTTTAAACAGTTTACCGGTTGGAATGAATTTCTTCCCACACCTTACGTAGTTGACGCATCCCGAAAATTACTGAATAAATTTGAAATCTCGGAATTTAAAAAAGGCGTAACAATTTCTGCACCCGGATTCTACGGGCCTCAGGGTCGTGTATTAAGGCTTCCGTTAGCAATGCCGCAATTGAACAAACTTCTGGAAGATTTTCAGTTCGAAGACCAAAAAATTACCAATTTTGAAATGGAAAGTTCGGCTATTTACGGTCTTTCGAAAATGCTGGGGCACCAGGCATTAACCGTTTGCCTTATAATTGCCAACCGGGTAACTGGTCAGGCTAATGAAAATTACAGGCCTGAAATGCAAAAACTCATTAAAAAAGTACTTGACAATTTAACTCAATAATTATGAAAAAAAGCAGGCTGAAGGCGCTTATCAATTTACTGGATGACCCCGATAACCTGGTTTTTCAAACGGTTGAAAAGGAATTGTTAAAAGCAAATTATACTATAATTCCTGCACTTGAAAAACAATGGGAAAACAGCTTTGACGAAACGAGCCAGGAACGCATTGAAAACCTGATACAGAATTTGCAGTTCAAAAAAACCAAAAATTTGCTGAATATCTGGATTTCTTCACCTGAAAACGATTTACTAACTGGTTTTCTAACCATTGATAAGTTTCAATACCCCGATATTAACCAGATGGGCATTCATCAGAAAATCGAAAAAATTAAAAATTCGATTTGGCTGGAACTGAATGATTCCCTTACGTTGCTTGAAAAAACCACCATTTTAAACCATTTCCTGTTTAATATTCACGGTTTTTCAATAAATCATAATAATATTCAGTCGCCCCAAAATTGTTATTTAAACCAGCTTTTGGAAACAAAAAAAGGAAATTCTGTTTCGCTGAGTTTGTTTTATACCATTATAGCAAGGCAACTTGGGCTTCCGGCTTATTTTACTGATTTTCCAAAAAATCCGCTGGTGGCCATTGTTGACCATGATTTGGCACGCAGAGTGCATGGAAAAAACTCGTCATCAGATGTGCTGTTTTATATTAACCCCTCCAACAAAGGTTCCATTGCCAGTCGCAAAGAAGTAAATTATCATTTGAAAAAAAACAATTATTTGCCGGCTGAGAAGTATGCCGAACCTCAACCGGATATGCTGTTTGTAAAACGATTGCTTGAATCACTTCACGATTCATTTCGTGCAGTCGGTTTTCAGGAAAAAGAATTGCGGACAGCAGAATTGCTTGGTTTATTTAACCAGTAAACACAAAAATTGTTTTATACCAAAATGTTTCTGCAATACTCCACACATTTAATGATTTCCTTTTGTGCATTCGAACTTTCCGGAACCGGATATTCCAGTTCGATGTCGCAGTAAATGGGCCATTTATTTTTCTGAATCAGTTTTAGAATTTCATCAATGGGCGTATCACCTTCGCCCCAAGGCATATTGGTATTGGCCGGGCTGGCATCCTTACCGGTTTTATCTTTTAAATGAATGCTAAAAATGCGGCTGTGCAGCCGTTCAATTACCTCGTTCGGGTGTTTTCCGGTGGCACCAAAATAGTGCCCCACATCAAAGTTCAACATGTTCCTTGGCGAATAATCGAGAAATTCATCGAACGAAAAACCAGGTTCACCGGGCTGTGCGTGGTTATGGTAAATGGCGTACATGTTATGCTTTTCAGCAAATTTTCCAAGACGCGCGCAGGCTTCGTGGCCAATTTCGTTAGTAATGCCTTTGGCCCCTAATACTTTAGCCGCATTAAAAGCATAATCAATTTCCTCACTGGTCCAGTTGGCAGGGGCAAATTTTACAATATGAATATTTATACCGGCTTTGTTAAATAACTTACGCAATTCCTGGTATTTATTCATGGAAGCAGAAAGCCGCCATTCGCGCTGTGTTTCTTTTGCCATATCTGCATCACGCTGATAAGCTGCACGTTCTGTTTCCGAGGCATCTCTTGCGGGCCGTGGTGGCAGCGGTGGTATTCCGGCATATTCTTCGGCCACGTTTCCCATCAGTTCAATGGAGCTGATACCGGATTCAACACAGTAATTCAGAATATCCTGTGCTGTTGACGGCATGCTGCGCCAACTGTAAGTTATGGCGCCAATCTGCACGCCTTTAAACCGGGAGTCGGGTTTTCCGGAACCACTGAGAGAATCGGCCAAAACATTTGGAGAAACAGAAATCCCGGCAGCAATTGCTGCTGCCGAACCGATAAATTTCCGGCGTGAAAAACCGTTGTTTGATTTTGAATATTGATCCATGATATAAATTTTTGTTGATTTAAGTGGGATAAAAATAAGGAAAAAAGCATAAAAAAACCGGGCCAAATCAACCCGGTTTTTCATTTATTTCGAATAAATCTTTTATTCTTCCTTTTTCTCCTCTTCTGCATCGGCAGCAGGTTCCTCCTTCACTTGTGGTTCCTGTGCTTCAGCTTTCGGAGTTTCTTCAGCAGGTTTGTCTGCTTTTAACACTTCAGCTTTGGGCTCTTCTTCTTTCACAGCTTTGGCCGGAGCAGCTTTTTCAGCTTTCGGTTTTTCCTTTTTTGCAGTTTCTGCTACCGGAGTTTCCGATTTTTTACTTCCACCACGGCGTGACCGACGACGTTTTGGTTTTGCAGCCTCTTCGCCGGTACTCAGCATCGCTTCATTATAATCCACCAGTTCGATAATGCACATTTCGGCATTGTCGCCTAAACGGTTTCCTGTGCGTAAAATGCGAGTATATCCACCCGGACGATCGGCCACTTTTTCGGCCACATCGCGAAAAAGTACCGAAACAGCTTCTTTATTTTGAAGATGACTGAAAACAACCCTGCGCGAGTGCGTGGTATCGTCTTTCGCCTTGGTAATAAGCGGTTCAACATACATACGAAGCGCTTTCGCTTTTGCCACTGTTGTTGTAATACGCTTGCTTTCGATAAGCGAACTGGCCATGTTTGACAGCATTGCTTTTCGGTGCGAACTTTGACGGCCTAAATGATTAAATTTTTTGTTATGTCTCATTGCCTTTTACTCTTTGTCAAGTTTATACTTACTTATATCCATCCCAAAACTCAACCCCATGTTATCGAGCAGGTCATCCAATTCGGTGAGTGATTTTTTACCGAAATTTCTGAATTTAAGCAAATCGTTGCGATTGTAGGTGACCAAATCGCCAAGTGTGTCCACATCGGCAGCTTTGAGGCAGTTTAACGCCCTAACCGAAAGGTCAAGATCAACCAGTTTGGTTTTTAATAACTGACGCATGTGCAGTACTTCTTCGTCAAATTCTTCATTTGCAAACTTCTCATCAGAGTCGATGGTAATCTTCTCATCAGAAAACAGCATTAAGTGATAAATCAGAATTTTAGCTGCTTCTTTCAGCGCGTCTTTTGGCTGAATGGAACCGTCAGTCATGATTTCAAGAATCAGTTTTTCATAGTCGGTTTTTTGTTCAACCCTAAAGTTCTCTACTGCATATTTCACCTTTTTGATGGGCGTGTAAATAGAGTCGATTGGGATTAAACCGAATTCTGTTTCCTCCGGTTTATTTTCAACGGCAGGAACGTAACCGCGACCTTTGCTAATGGTAAGCTCCAACTGAAGTTTTACATCAGACTCCATTCGGCAAATAACCAAATCAGGATTCAAAACCCTGAAACCAGTCATAAACTTGTTAATGTCTCCTGCAGTAAATTCTTCCTGTCCTGAAACTGAAACAGTTACTTTTTCACCGTCGAAATCTTCCACTTCATTTTTAAAACGAATTTGCTTGAGATTAAGGATAATATCTGTAACATCTTCAATAACTCCTTTAATCGTAGAAAATTCATGGTCAACGCCTTCAATTTTCATACTGGTGATTGCATACCCCTCGAGCGATGATAAAAGGATTCGGCGCAGGGCATTACCAATAGTAATGCCATAGCCTGGTTCCAACGGTCGAAATTCGAATTTTCCGAATTTATCATCGGATTCAATCATTATCACCTTGTCGGGCTTTTGGAATGCTAATATTGCCATAATAACCTAAGTAAATTTTTATTTTGAATACAACTCTACGATAAGTTGTTCTTTGATGTTTTCAGGTATTTCTTCACGTTCGGGCACATTCAGGAATTTTCCGGCCATCTGGTCTTTATCCCATTCAAGCCATTCGTAACGTGTGCTCCGGCGCGAATGCAATGAGTCTGTAATTTCTTCCATCGCTTTTGATTTTTCCCGAACACCAATAAGGTCGCCGGGTTTTACCTGGTACGAAGGAATATTAACTACTTTTCCGTTCACTACAATATGTTTGTGCGTAACAAACTGACGGGCAGCATCCCGTGTTTTTGCAATACCCAGGCGAAAAACCACGTTATCGAGCCTCGATTCAAGTAACTGCAGCAGTACCTCACCGGTAATACCTTTAGATGAGTTAGCTTTTTCAAAGAGGTTTCGGAACTGTTTTTCCAAAACACCATAGGTATATTTAGCCTTTTGCTTTTCTTTTAACTGAAGCCCGTATTCTGACACTTTTCTCCTGCGGGCAGACACGCCGTGCATTCCCGGAGGGTAATTTTTGTGCTCAAACACTTTATCGGGCCCAAAAATGGGTTCACCGAATTTACGGGCAATTTTAGATTTTGGTCCTCTGTATCTCGCCATTACCTTTTGTTTTAATATTATACACGTCGTCTTTTAGGTGGCCTGCAACCATTATGTGGCAGCGGGGTAACATCAACAATTTCAGTTACCTGAAGTCCAACGGTTGCAAGCGCCCTGATAGCCGACTCGCGGCCATTGCCCGGGCCTTTTACAAACACTTTTACTTTACGCAATCCAAGGTCGTAAGCAGTTTTGGCACACTCTTCAGAAGCTACCTGTGCAGCATAGGGAGTGTTCTTTTTTGAACCGCGAAAACCTTTTTTTCCTGCTGACGACCACGAAATAACTTCGCCATTCATATTGGTCAGCGTAACAATAATGTTATTAAAAGATGAGTGCACGTGGGCCATACCATTGGCTTCCACAACAACCACTCTCTTTTTACTTGATCCTGTTTTTTTTGCCATAACTCAAATACCTTATTTAGTGGCCATTTTTTTGTTTGCAACAGTTTTACGTTTTCCTTTGCGGGTACGGGCATTGTTTTTTGTACTTTGCCCGCGAACAGGCAAACCAATACGATGACGGATACCACGGTAACAACCAATGTCCATTAATCGTTTAATGTTCATTTGCACCTCAGAACGAAGTTCACCTTCAACTTTAAACTGGTTGTTAATAACATTTCGGATTGCTCCGAACTGGTCATCATTCCAGTCTTGTACTTTTACTTCAGGGTCAACTCCAGCTTCCTTAAGGATGGTATTTGCCCTGCTGCGGCCAATGCCGTAAATATAGGTGAGGGCAATCTCACCTCTTTTATTATTCGGAATATCAACACCTACAATACGTGCCATATTAATTCAATTTTCAAATTAAAGTTATCCCTGACGTTGTTTAAACTTCGGGTTCTTTTTATTAATTACGTATAAGCGCCCTTTTCTTCGAACGATTTTACATTCGGCACTGCGCTTTTTTACTGAAACTCGGGTTTTCATTATAAAATGATTTAATTTTTATACCTGAATGTGATTCTGCCTTTTGCCAAATCATAAGGAGACATTTCAACTTTAACCTTATCTCCTGGTAATATTTTTATGTAGTGCATTCTCATTTTACCTGAAATGTGGGCTGTAATTACATGCCCGTTTTCCAGTTCAACACGAAACATTGCATTCGACAATGCTTCTATAATTGTTCCGTCTTGTTCAATCGAAGGCTGTTTTGCCATAAAAATTAACCTGTTTTATTAAATGTTTACTAATTAAAAGTTGTTACAACTGTTTTTTATCTCCAGTTATTTTTTTGCAAAGATAACAGAAGCATTTCATTTTGCATAATTACAATTGTATCTCTTTAACAATGACATGAAAAGACATCATTTTTGTTTAAATACCTCCACCTGCACGTCCCTTAATCCGGCCCGATTTGGTCAGCCCGTCGTAATGGCGCATTAACAGATGGCTTTCAATTTGCTGCAAAGTGTCGAGCACTACCCCAACAAGGATAAGCAACGAGGTTCCGCCATAAAAATAGGCGAACTGCTGGTTGATACCCATAAGCATGGCAAATGCCGGAAGAATTGTAATCAGTCCCAGAAAGATTGATCCCGGAAGTGTAATCCGCGACATAATGGTGTCGAGAAATTCCACAGTCTTTTTACCTGGTTTAACACCAGGAATAAAGCCTCCGTTTTTCTTCATGTCTTCGGCCATTTGTGTAGGATTGATGGTAATTGCTGTATAAAAATACGTAAACGCAACAACCAGCATAAACTGCATAAAATTGTACCAAAACCCGGTAATGTTAGATAAAGCAGCCGCAACACCATTCAGGTTTTCAGAATTTGCCACACCAACCAGGGTAATGGGAACCATCATAATTGCCTGGGCAAAAATGATAGGCATTACACCTGCAGCGTTAACTTTCAAAGGGATGTACTGACGTACTCCACCATATTGTTTGTTTCCCACAATCCGTTTGGCATATTGCACCGGTATTCTGCGTGTTCCCTGAACCAACAGAATGGATGCCATAAATACCAGGAAAAGGATAACAAACTCGATAAGAAACATTACAAGACCTCCACCCTGCTGGCTGATTCTGGAGGCAAACTCCTGAACAACCGACTGAGGCAACTGCGCGATAATTCCGATCATAATGATTAGGGAAATTCCATTTCCGATACCTTTATCGGTAATTCGTTCACCCAACCACATGACAAACATTGACCCTGCCGTTAAAATGATAACCGATGACACTGTAAACAGTGTACCGCTCATGGCAAAGGCCGATTCGGGCAGTTGAAAATGCAGGTTAGTTAAATATGCCGGAGATTGGAAAACCAGAATAATTACAGTTAAATAACGTGTAATCTGATTGATTTTCCTTCTTCCTGACTCCCCCTCTTTCTGCAACCTCTGGAAATAGGGTACTGCGATTCCAAGTAACTGAATTACAATGGAGGCAGAAATATACGGCATAATTCCTAAAGCGAAAATAGAAGCCTGAGCAAACGCCCCTCCCGAAAACATGTTGATAAGCCCAAGCAACCCATCAGAGGTTTGACTCTTCAAATTTTGCAATTGGGCCGGGTCAACACCCGGAAGAGATACAAACGATCCTAACCTGTAAATTAAGATAAAAAACAAGGTAGTACCGATTCGAATTCTCAAATCTTCAATCTTGTAAATATTCTTTAGGGTCTCTATAAATCGTTTCATTACAGTTTAAAGTATTTCAGTTGTTCCTTCCAGTTTTTCGATAGCTTCTTTGGCACTTTTAGAAAAAGCATGTGCTTTTACATCGAGCTTTTTATCTAATGTGCCACCACCAAGAATTTTAATCTTTTCATTTTTTGAAGTAATTCCGGCGTTTACCAGAGCGGCAACATCGATTGAGGTCAGGTTTCTTTTTTCAGCAAGTTGTTGCAAAACATCTAAATTAATTGCTTTGTATTCAACCCGGTTAATATTTTTAAAACCCGATTTTGGAACTACCCGTTGCAATGGCATCTGTCCACCTTCAAAACCAACTTTTTTAGAGTATCCAGACCTAGATTTCTGGCCTTTATGCCCGCGAGTGGAAGTACCACCGAAGCCTGAGCCCTGTCCGCGTCCGATACGCCTGGTCTTTTTTGTAGAACCTGATGCAGGCTTTAATTTACTTAAATCCATAATTTCATTCGTTTGAAATATTGTTATACTTCTTCAACACTTATTAAATGTCCCACTTTATTGGCCATTCCAACCACTTGCGGGGTAGCTTCATGTTCTACAGTTTGGTTCATTTTGCGTAAACCAAGGGCTTCGAGCGTTGCTTTCTGCCTTTTTGTAGATCCGATGCTGCTTTTTACCTGTGTAATTTTTATTTTAGCCATAACTGTGTTATCCTTTAAAAACTTTTTCCAATGAAACACCTCTGTGTTGCGCTACAGCATGAGCATCCCTCAATTCGAGCAGAGCTTCCATGGTAGCTTTTACCAGGTTATGTGGGTTGGAAGAGCCTTTGGATTTAGCCAAAATATCATGAATTCCAACACTTTCGAGTACAGCGCGCATAGCACCCCCTGCTTTTACACCGGTACCCGACGAAGCGGGTTTTAGCAATACATGGGCACCTCCATACCTTGCAGATTGTTCGTGTGGAATGGTTCCGTGAATAACCGGTATTTTTACCAGGTTTTTTTTGGCTGCTTCAACACCTTTGGCAATTGCAGTGGTAACTTCACTGGCTTTACCAAGTCCCCAGCCAACAATTCCGTCTTCATTTCCAACAATCACAATAGCTGAAAAGCTAAAGGTACGTCCACCCTTTGTTACTTTTGTAACACGGTTAATGGCTACCAACCTGTCTTTTAAATCGAGGTCGCTTGTTTTAACTTTTTTACTTAATGTCGCCATAACTTATTTAGAATTTTAGGCCACCCTCACGGGCCGCGTCAGCTAATTGTTTAACTCTTCCATGGTATAAATAACCATTCCTGTCGAAAACAACATTTTCGATTCCGGCAGCGAGTGCTTTTTTGGCAATAAGTTTACCCACAAAAGCTGCTTTTTCCGATTTGTTCCCACTTTCAGTTGCTACTTCTTTTTCAGTAGAAGAAGCGGCAACAAGAGTAGTTGCATTCATGTCGTCAATTAATTGAGCATATATTTGCTTGTTGCTCCTGAATACGCTCAAACGCGGACGTTCGGCCGAACCGGTAACAATTTTACGTACCCGGTTTTTTATCCTTATTCGCCTATCTGTTTTTGTTAATGCCATAATAACTAATTTTTCAAAAATTATTTAGCGGCGGCTTTACCGGCTTTACGCCTCAACACTTCGCCCACAAACTTAATCCCTTTTCCTTTGTATGGTTCGGGTTCACGGAATGATCTGATTTTTGCAGCAACCTGTCCGATTAACTGTTTGTCATTACTTTTTAAGGTAATAATTGGATTGCTGCGTTTATCAGACAAAGCCTCTACATTCACCTCAGGAGGAAGTTGCAGAAATGTATGGTGCGAATATCCCAGAACAAGGTCGAGGACATTATTTGGCAACACTTCGGCACGGTAACCAACACCTACAAGTTCTAATTTAATTTCGTATCCTTTCGAAACACCTTCTACCATGTTGTTTACCAAAGCGCGAGAAAGGCCGTGTAACGATTTTAGGCGTTTGGTTTCTGCCGACCTGCTAAAACTTATTTGATTGTCTTTTACTTCAATCTCAATTTCAGGTGTTATCTGTTGTTTTAACTCACCAAGAGGACCTTTAACCGTAACAAGGTTGTTTTCGGCAATATTAATTTCAACTCCTGATGGTATTTCAATGGGTAATCTACCTATTCTTGACATGACCTGTTCCTTTTTTTAATACACGTAACATAAAACTTCACCACCAACATTCTGCTCACGGGCTTCCTTGTCGGTAATCACTCCTTTCGAGGTAGAAATAATTGCAATTCCCAAACCATTGAGCACGCGCGGAATGTTATCGCCGTTGCAATACTGGCGCAGCCCTGGTTTACTAATTCTTTTTAAACCTTTAATTGCAGATACTTTCGTTTCAGGATTGTATTTCAGAGCAATTTTTATGTTGCCCTGGTATCCCTGTTCATCTTCAAACTTAAAATTCAAAATGTAACCTTTATCCATCAGGATTTTGGTCATTTCTTTTTTTATGCCTGAGGCAGGAATGTCAACTACCCGATGTTTGGCAAGAATTGCGTTGCGCACTCTTGTCAGATAATCTGCTATTGGATCTGATACTTTACTCATTATTCAAGTCTTTTACAATTACCAACTAGCCTTTTTAACTCCTGGAATTAAACCAGACGAAGCCATTTCGCGGAAATTAATCCTGCTAATGCCAAACTGGCGCATATACCCCTTTGGTCTTCCTGTAAGTTTGCACCGATTGTGCAAACGAACCCTGGAAGAATTTTTTGGCAATTTTTGCAAACCTTCCGAGTCACCTTCGGCTTTCAGCCTGGCCCTTTTCTCAGCGTATTTTTCAACCAGTTTTGCCCTTTTTATTTCGCGGGCTTTCATTGATTCTTTGGCCATGCTTAGTTCTTTTTAACGTTTTTAAATGGTAAACCTAAATTTTTCAGCAGTGCAAAACCTTCTTCGTCGGTTTCTGCCGAAGTAACAAAGGTAATGTTCATCCCGTTGATTTTGTTAACTCTGTCGAGTATAATCTCGGGAAATACAATCTGCTCGGGAACACCAAGCGTGTAGTTTCCGCGTCCGTCCATTTTGCTTTCAATTCCGCGAAAATCACGGATACGCGGCAAAGCCGCTGAAATCAAACGGTCGAGAAATTCGTACATGCGTTCGCGGCGCAAAGTAACGCGCACCCCTATTGGCATTTTCCTTCTCAGTTTGAAATTGGAGATGTCTTTTTTGGAAACGGTTTGAACGGCTTTTTGCCCGGCAATCATAGTCATTTCCGTAGTGGCTACTTCAATGATTTTTTTGTCGGCAATGGCTGCTCCCACTCCCTGGTTTAACACTATTTTTTCCAATTTCGGAACCTGCATTACAGAAGAGTAATTAAACTCTTTTTTCAAAGCAGGTACTACTTCTTCCTGATATTTCTTTTTAAGAGCTGGTACGTATGCCATTACTTAATCTCCTCTCCAGATTTTTTCGAATAACGAATCAATTTACCTTTACTTTCATCTAACCTGCGACCTACGCGGGTGCGTTCTCCTGTTTTCGGATCGACCAGCATCAGGTTTGAGATATGAATGGGTGCTTCCTGTTCAATAATACCTCCCTGCGGATTATTCGCGTTGGGTTTGGTATGTTTTTTAATCAGGTTCACGCCTTCCACAATTGCCCTGTCGGTTTTTCTGACTACCTCAAGCACACGGCCTTTCTGGCCTCTGTAATTGCCGGTAATCACTATCACAGTGTCACCTTTTTTTATGTGTAACTTTTTCTGCATTTTCGAGCTTTTTTCAATTTACAGTACTTCTGGTGCAAGCGAAATAATTTTCATGTTTTTATCCCTTAACTCGCGGGCCACAGGACCGAAAATACGGGTTCCGCGCATTTCGCCGGCGTTGTTAAGCAACACTACGGCATTATCGTCGAACCTGATGTAAGAACCGTCGGGACGACGAACTTCTTTACGGGTTCGAACAACAATTGCTCTGGAAACAATTCCTTTTTTGACATCGCTGCCAGGGATAGCACTTTTCACTGACACCACAATCGTATCGCCTATTGAGGCATAACGTTTACGGGTACCGCCCAAAACGCGGATACACAAAACTTCTTTTGCTCCGCTGTTATCGGCAACCCCACATCTGGTTTCTTGTTGTATCATGGTTACTTCGCTCTTTCAATTATTTCAACTAATCTCCAACATTTGTTTTTGCTTAACGGACGTGTTTCCATTACTTTAACCAAATCGCCAATGTTGCAGTCATTTTTCTCGTCGTGTGCATAGAATTTTGTTGTTTTATTCACGAACTTACCATAAATGGGGTGCTTCACTTTACGTTTTTCAGCCACCACAACGGTTTTGTCCATTTTATTGGAAACAACAACCCCCACACGCTCTTTCCTGAGATTTCTCACTTTATTTTCTTCCATCGCTGAATTAATTCTGATTATCACTTAATTCTCTTTGATGAAGAACAGTTTTGAGCCGTGCAATATTCTTTTTGGAATCTTTGATTTTCATCGGGTTATCCAGCGGAGAAACTGCATGGTTTAAACGTAGGCGAACTAAATTTTCTTTTTCCACCTGTATTTTCTCGACGATTTCTTTGGTCGTCAATTCTTTAATTTCAGACGTTTTCATTTTTATTCACCTTTTTTTATTCTTCAACAAAATCACGCCTTACCACAAACTTTGTTGTAACCGGCAGTTTCTGAGCTGCAAGTCGCAGCGCTTCTTTTGCCAGGCTAAACGGTACGCCATCGGCTTCAATTATAATTCGCCCGGGCGTAATCGGAGCAACAAATGCTTCAGGTGCCCCTTTACCTTTACCCATACGCACTTCGGCGGGTTTTTTGGTAATGGGTTTATCAGGGAAAATTCGAATCCAAATTTGACCCTGACGTTGCATGTGGCGTGTAACCGCAACCCTGGCTGCCTCAATCTGGCGTCCAGTGATCCACGCTTCTTCCAACGATTTTATTCCAAATGAACCGAACGCAAGTTGATTGCCACGCTGGGCATTTCCTTTCATCCGACCCTTTTGTACTCTTCTGAATTTTACTTTTTTTGGCTGTAACATCCTTACTTCTTTCTAAGTGTTATACCACTATTTTCTTCTACCTCTGCGGCCACCGCCACCAACGCCTTTACCACCCGGACGAGCTTGTTTTTGCCCAAGGTTTGGTGAAAGGTCGCGGTTTCCGTAAACCATACCTTTACAAATCCAGACTTTTACTCCGATAAGTCCGGTTTTGGTAAGCGCTTCGCCCAACGCATAGTCGATATCGGCTCTCAGGGTATGTAACGGAGTTCGTCCGTCTTTATACATTTCTGAGCGGGCCATTTCTGCTCCGTTCAGCCTGCCTGAAACCAATACTTTAATGCCTTCGGCTCCCATTCTCATGGTTGAAGCGATAGCCATTTTCACGGCCCTGCGGTAAGCTACCTTACCCTCGATTTGCCTAGCAATGTTGTTGGCAACAATTTTGGCATCGAGTTCCGGGCGTTTAATTTCGAAAATGTTGATTTGAACCTCTTTGCTGGTAATTTTTTTCAGCTCTTCCTTCAACTTGTCAACTTCCTGTCCGCCTTTACCAATAATAATACCTGGGCGTGAAGTATGCACGGTGATGGTGATAAGTTTCAAGGTACGTTCAATAACGATTCTTGAAATACTGGCTTTGGCCAAACGGGCATTTAAATATTCCCGTATTTTGTGGTCTTCAGTCAGTTTATCGCCGTAATCGTCGCCACCGAACCAATTTGAGTCCCATCCTTTAATGAATCCCAAACGATTTGAAATTGGATTTACTTTTTGTCCCATGTACTACTGATTAAGATTTTCTTCGACAACACTTTCTTTTCGGTCAACGTAAATGGTAACGTGGTTCGAGCGTTTTCTGATGCGGTGAGCACGACCCTGGGGAGCCGGACGTAACCTTTTCAGAATTCGGCCTGAATCAACCATTACTGTTTTTACGTACAAATCACTTTCCTCTAAACGAGCTCCTTCATTTTTAGCCTGCCAGTTGGCAATGGCCGAAAGGAGGAGTTTTTCTACCCTGCGTGATGCTTCTTTTGAGGAAAATTTCAAAACATCTAACGCTTTATTCACCTCCATGCCGCGGATAGAATCGGTTACAAGCCTCATCTTTCTTGGTGAAGTAGGGCAATTTCTTAAAACAGCAAAATATTGTTGTTTTTTATCTTCTTTTCTTTTATCTGCTGCTAATCTTTTTCTGGCACCCATTCTTTTCTCTTTTTAATTTTTAATGTTTAATGCCTATCTTTTACCAGCATGACCCCTGAAGGTACGTGTAGGTGCAAATTCACCCAAACGATGGCCAACCATATTTTCGGTTACATATACCGGAATAAATTTATTTCCGTTATGAACAGCGATGGTATGTCCTACAAAGTCAGGAGAAATTACTGAAGCTCTGGCCCATGTTTTAACTACTGATTTTTTCCCGCCATCATTCATGGCCAGAATTTTTCTTTCCAGTTTATAATTAATAAAAGGCCCTTTTTTTAACGAACGACTCATAATTCTTTCCCTTTAACTATTTTTTCCTACGTTCAATAATATACTTGCCGGAAGCTTTCTTTTTGGAACGGGTTTTATACCCTTTCGCGAGCAATCCTTTACGTGAGCGCGGGTGTCCGCCTGATGCACGGCCTTCGCCGCCACCCATTGGGTGATCAACCGGATTCATTACAACGCCGCGTACACGTGGTCTTCTTCCCAACCAACGCGAACGACCGGCTTTACCTGAACGTTCGAGGTTGTGCTCTGCATTTCCAACAGTTCCAACAGTTGCCCTGCAGGATGTAAGTACCATACGAGATTCGCCTGAAGGTAATTTTAATACTGCGTATTTACCTTCACGAGAGGTCAATTGCGCATACGCGCCTGCACTACGTGCCATCGTTCCGCCCTGTCCGGGACGGAGTTCAATGTTGTGAACCAATGTTCCAAGAGGAATATCAGATAAGGGGAGTGTATTTCCGATTTCAGGTTCAACCCCCGGTCCGCTTTTTAACGTTTGCCCAACTTTTAACCCGTTGGGTGCAACGATGTACCTTTTTTCGCCATCTTCGTATTGAAGAAGTGCGATGCGGGCAGAGCGGTTCGGATCGTACTGAATGGAATCGACAACAGCAGCAACACCGTCTTTATCGCGTTTAAAGTCGATAATACGGTATTTGCGTTTGTGTCCCCCACCTATATACCTCATTGTCATGCGGCCCTGGTTATTCCTACCTCCAGATTTCCGCAGGGGCTCCAACAATGATTTTTCAGGTGTAGATGCAGTAATGGTATCAAAGGCGCCCACTATTTTGTGCCTTTGACCCGGAGTTACTGGTTTTAATTTTCTTACTGCCATTTCTATAATTAAATATTACTGTAAAAATCTATACTTTCTCCTTCGGCCAAAGTAACAATGGCCTTTTTGTAAGCAGCAGTTTTTCCGGTAATGACTCCTGATTTGGTATAGCGCGATTTTACTTTTCCGCCATATACCATAGTGTTAACAGAATCAACCGTAACATTGTACATCCCCTCAATTGCTTTTTTAATTTGCGGTTTTGAAGCAGATTTTACAACAACAAAGCCGTAACGGTTGAACCGTTCGGACTGCTCATTCATTTTCTCTGTAACCAATGGTTTTATTAAAATATCCATCTTTAAATCGCCTTATAGTTTAAATGCTTCTTCCAATTTCTTCACAGAACCTTCGAGAAGAACAATAGTTTTTGCGTTCAAAATTTGATAAGTGTTTAATTCAGAAGCAATTACAACCGAGACATCCTGTAAATTTCTGGACGACAAATATATGTTATTATTTTCGGCTGGTAAAACGAAAAGTGACTTTTTATCAGCAATTTGTAAATTACTTTTCAGTGCCACCAATTCTTTTGTTTTTGGTGCTTCCAGATTAAAATCTTCCAAAACCACGATACTGTTTTCAAGGGCTTTGTAAGTTAACGCCGATTTCCGGGCAAGTTGTTTCACTTTTTTGTTTAACTTAAACTCGTAACTTCTTGGGCGTGGACCAAAAACGGTACCTCCGCCTCGAAACACAGGTGATTTTATGCTACCGGCACGTGCTGTACCGGTTCCTTTTTGTCTTTTAATTTTCCGGGTACTTCCAACAACTTCAGCGCGTTCCTTGGTTTTATGTGTTCCCTGGCGCTTGTTTGCCATATATTGTTTTACATCGAGATAAATGGCATGGTCGCTGGGCTCAACTCCGAAAATTCCTTCATTTAAAGTAATTTTCCGCCCGGTATCTTTTCCTTCTTTATTCAGTACACTTAGTTCCATTGTTTCCTAATAATTAAGTATGAACCTTTGGCGCCAGGCACTGAACCTTTCACCACTATCAAATTCTTTTCAGGAATAACTTTCATTACCATCAGGTTTTCAATGGTAACGGTATCGTTTCCGGTTCTTCCGGCCATACGCATTCCTTTAAATACGCGGCTTGGCCATGATGATGCACCAATAGAACCTGGTGCGCGCAACCTGTTGTGCTGACCATGTGTTGCGTCGTTTACGCCACGAAAGTTGTGACGTTTTACTACTCCCTGAAAACCTTTACCTTTTGAAACGCCAACCACATCAACATAATCCAGTTCGTGGAAAATGTCAACAGTGACAGAATCTCCCAGTTTGTATTCTTCCTGGTAAGTGTTCTTAAATTCAACTACTTCGCGCTTTGGTGTTGTTCCAGCTTTTTTAAAGTGCCCGAATTCTGGTTTCGTAGCTCTTTTTTCTTTTTTGTCGCCGTAAGCAAGTTGCAACGCGTCGTAGCCTTCTTTTTCCTGGGTCTTAACCTGTGTAACCACACAGGGACCGGCTTCAATCACAGTGCATGGGATATTTTTCCCCTCAACACTGAATACGGATGTCATTCCGATTTTTTTTCCAATAATACCAGCCATTTCGACTACATTTTTAAATTATCAAACTTTAATTTCTACTTCAACGCCACTGGGCAATTCCAGCTTCATTAAGGCGTCAATGGTTTTTGCCGTTGAACTGTAAATGTCGATCAAACGTTTGTAAGATGACAATTGAAACTGTTCCCTTGATTTTTTATTTACAAAGGTAGAACGCAAAACAGTAAACACCCTTTTGTGGGTAGGCAGCGGAATTGGTCCGCTAACCACAGCTCCGGTGCTTTTTACTGTTTTAACAATCTTCTCAGCCGACTTGTCAACCAAATTGTGATCGTACGATTTCAGCTTAATTCTGATCTTTTGGCTCATTTTGAGAACTCTGTTAAAATTATTTATAATAAATCAACTTTTCCCTGTACATTTTCCAGCACTTTTTCGGCCAGATTGCGCGGAACTTCCTGGTAGTGGCTGAACTCCATAGATGAAGTGGCCCTTCCTGAGGACAATGTCCGCAAAACGGTTACATAACCAAACTGCTCGGCCAGCGGAACTTTTGCATGAA
The DNA here is from genome assembly GCA_036350775.1 of Mariniphaga sp. GTDB lineage: Bacteria > Bacteroidota > Bacteroidia > Bacteroidales > Prolixibacteraceae > Mariniphaga. The sequence goes on along the minus strand of JAZBNQ010000400.1, from coordinate 5,269 downwards.
TCACGCGGGCGTTTCCTTTACTCATCATTCCGGTTACATCACCTCTGCGGCGATTTAGGTCACCAATAATATCACCCATGTATTCTTCAGGTGTAACTATCTCCAGTTTCATAATGGGTTCGAGCAATTTTGGGCCTGCTTTGGAAGCTGCATGTCTGAAAGCCTGTCGTGCACAAATCTCAAATGACAGCTGATCGGAGTCCACTGCGTGGTATGAACCATCGAGCAATGTAACTTTTAAACTGTCAACCGGGAATCCTGCAAGCGGACCATTTGACATAGCATTGAAAAAACCTTTCTGAACAGAAGGAATGTACTCGCGTGGAATATTTCCCCCTTTTACCTGGTCTATAAATTCCAAACCGGCTTTACCGTCTTCAGCAGGTTCAATTTTTACCATAATATCAGCAAATTTACCACGGCCACCCGTTTGTTTTTTGAATACTTCGCGCAATTCAACCGGCTGGCTAATAGCTTCTTTGTAAGCAACCTGAGGAGCTCCCTGGTTACATTCCACCTTAAATTCCCTGCGAAGACGATCGATAATAATTTCCAGGTGCAATTCACCCATTCCACGAATTACGGTTTGACCTGAATCATGGTCGGTATTTACCTGAAATGTTGGATCTTCTTCAGCCAATTTAGAAAGACCATTGGATAAGCGGTCGAGATCGTTTTGCGATTTCGGTTCAACAGCAATCCCTATTACTGGTTCCGGAAAATCCATACTTTCCAGTTCAATGGGATGTTTTATATCGCAAAGCGTGTCGCCTGTGCGGATGTCTTTAAAACCAACTGCCGCACAAATATCTCCTGCCTCAATTACATCTTTCGGATTTTGTTTGTTGGAATGCATTTGATACAGCCGGGAAATGCGTTCTTTTTTACCCGTTCGGGAATTTAATACCTGCGATCCGGCTTCGATTTTACCTGAATAAACTCGCATATATGCCAAACGGCCAACAAAGGGGTCGGTGGCAATTTTAAACGCCAGTGCTGCAAGTGGTTCATCCACATTGGCTGTACGTTTTACTTCTTTATTGATTACAGGATTAATTCCTGTTATATCGCCATTATCGAGTGGGCTTGGCAGGAATGCACAAACCGCGTCGAGCAGACGCTGAACACCCTTATTTTTAAAGGCTGAACCGCACATCAAAGGAATAATAACTCCTTCGATAGTTGCCCGGCGGATAACAGTAAGCATTTCTTCTTTTGTAATAGACTCGGGGTCATCGAAATAGCGTTCAAGCAGCGCATCGTCAACCTCTGCAGCCGATTCCACCAGTTTTCCACGCCATTCTTCAGCCTGTTCCACCAAATCAGCAGGAATCTCTTCGAGGCTGTAGTTTGTTCCCATGGTTTCATCTTCAAACCAACGCACAGCTTTCATTTCAATCAGGTCGATAATTCCTTCGAATTTCTCTTCAGAACCAATTGGTATTTGAACCGGAACAGGATTTGCGCCTAATTTTTCTTTGATTTCATTGTAAACATTATAGAAATCAGCACCCTGACGATCCATTTTATTTATAAAAGCAATACGCGGGACACCGTATTTTTCGGCCTGACGCCAAACCGTTTCCGATTGGGCCTCAACCCCGCCAACTGCACAAAAAAGTGCAACCGTACCATCGAGAATTCTAAGTGAACGTTCTACTTCTACGGTAAAATCAACGTGTCCGGGAGTATCAATGATATTAATTTTGTGTTCCTGGTTGTTGTATTTCCAGAATGTAGTAGTAGCAGCAGAGGTGATGGTGATACCCCGTTCCTGTTCTTGCTCCATCCAGTCCATTGTTGCGGCACCATCGTGCACTTCACCAAGGCGGTGGGTCAACCCGGTATAGAACAAAACTCGCTCTGTAGTGGTTGTTTTCCCCGCATCGATGTGGGCCATGATGCCTATATTTCTTGTATATTTCAGATCTTGTTTAGCCATAATCTAATTACCAATTTTCCAATCCTAACCATTTTCCATTTTCCAAGACCAAACTAAAATCTGAAGTGAGCAAAAGCACGGTTTGCTTCAGCCATACGGTGGGTATCTTCTTTCTTTTTAAAAGCTCCGCCTTCATTATTAAAGGCAGCAATAATTTCTGCAGATAATTTGTCAGCCATAGATTTTCCTGAGCGTTTACGTGCAAACAATATCAGGTTTTTCATACTGATGGCTGTTTTTCTTTCGGCTCTGATTTCCATAGGAACCTGGAAAGTAGCACCACCCACACGACGACTTTTAACTTCTACTGCCGGTGTTATATTTTCGAGGGCTTTTTTCCAGACTTCAAGCGGAGAAAGTTCAGTATCCTTTACACGTTTTTCCACGATCTCAAGTGTGTCGTAAAAAATGGAATAAGCTACAGACTTTTTCCCGTCTCTCATTAAATCATTGACAAACCGGGTTACCAGGGTATCGTTAAACTTTGGATCCGGCAGAAGAATTCGCTTCTTTGGTTTTGTCTTTCTCATTTTTTCAATTTTAGTGTTATTTAAATCGGTTGCCCTAAGGCGGTCTTCAGTTCATCTCCGGAAGACTTGAGAGATTCCCTTACTCAACCAAACCACTGTAAATAACGAATTTACAATTAATTTTTCTTATTTATTTTTCGGTCTTTTCGCACCATATTTCGAACGACGTTGCAAACGTCCTTCAACGCCTGCGGTATCAAGCGCACCGCGTACCAGGTGATAACGTACACCTGGAAGGTCTTTTACCCTTCCGCCGCGCACTAATACAATAGAGTGTTCCTGCAAATTGTGGCCTTCTCCAGGAATATAGGCGTTCACCTCTTTTCCGTTGGTAAGCCTTACTCTTGCTACTTTACGCATAGCTGAGTTTGGTTTTTTTGGTGTTGTTGTGTAAACACGTACACACACCCCACGCCGCTGCGGGCAAGAATCAAGAGCCGGAGATTTACTCTTCTCCACTTTACTTTGTCTTCCTTTTCTAACTAACTGTTGAATCGTTGGCATAAATACCTGTCTTTTATTTAATTAATAATCAATCCAAAAACGGACTGCAAAAGTATGTTAAATTTCAATAACTGCAATGGTTTTCAGCTGCAAAAATGAGTTTACCTCTGAAAAACGGCACGCAAAAGTACTAATTTTCAAAAAAGAACAAATCTTTTCGTACTTTTTTTTCAAAAAATTAAGATTGAAAAGTGAATGAATTGAAGGAATTACATTCTTTCCCTGATAACCGAAACCAGCGGTTCTATAAGCCTTTCAATCAGGCGGCGGTCTTTGGTAATGATTTCGGCTACTCCCTGCATCTCCTGATTGAAAGGAAGTTCGCGGTTGTAATTGGTTACCAGGTTATTTACCAATGCAATTTCAGCAGTGTAAAAAGCTCCCTGTTCGGTTGTTACCGGTACCATGGAAATGTTGGTGACCTGTCCGGTAACGATACCATATTCCATGTGCGGATAATTATCGAGTTTGATATTTACGCGCTGGCCCGTTTCAATTTTACCGGCGCCGGCAATGGGTACAACCGCACGTCCAATAATTGTTTGTTCCTTTTCCGGAACTACAGTAAATACAATGTTTCCCGTATTTATAAACTGGTTTGGACTCCAGAAACTGGTAAAAGTAATCTGCCCCGAAATGGGTGTTTTCAGAATGAATAATTGTTCCCATTCCTTTAATTGGTTCACCAAATTGTCATAACGTTCTTTTAATGTTGCAAGCATCTGGTTTCCTGCTTCGGCTTTTAAAACCTCCTGTTCCTGAATTTGTTGCTGGATGTTATTCATAGTAATTTGTGTGTTGGCCAGATTGGTCATGGCATTTTGGTAAGCGTACTTTTGTTTTAGCATGGCCCCTTTCGATTTTTCGTAATCCACTTCCGACATTATTTGCTGGCGGTAAAGGGTAGAATCGCGGTGAAACTGGCTAAAAGCCAATTCGTAATCCTGCCGAAGCACATTAATTTGCTCCCTTAATTTTTCAAAATAATTCCGGTAATCAACTACCTGTTTTTGAAGGGATTCAATACGCTGATTGAAGGGATTAAAATTAAGAAATGTTTGGTAACTCCTTAGCTGACTGACAAATGATGAAAAAAAAGCGTGGTATTGCCCCAGGCTGTAGTTTTCTGAGAAAGAAATTTCATTGAACTTTTCAGGTGTTTCGAAAAAGCTTTCAACGGAATCAAGTTTGGCAAGCAACCGATAAGCATCCTGGTAATTAGCAGTATTTTCAATCAACCCTAAAATTTCACCAGCTTCCACCTGCTGGTTGTTTGCCACAAAAAGCTGTTCGAGTTTACCATTTGATTTGGCCACAATCTGTACCGGTGGATTTTCAGAAACGATAGTCACCCTCGCGGAAATCAAATCGGGGTATTTGTAGAAATAACTACCGGCCAGTAAAACCAGCACCACCAGCAGCATGATCGTAATTCCCCAGCGAATAATCCAACGTGGCGGAGTTCCGAGAATTTCCTGAACTTCGTCGGAACGTATTTCTATTTGTTCGTTTTTTGTCAAAATACTTTTTTATTTATTTAAAAGCTGACAGGTCTTGCAAACGCTGTCACGTTTTGTTTTAATAAAATGTTATATTAGTTATTTTATTTCAACAATCTCACACTCTCATCCTCTCACATTCTCCCAATCTCTCTTTTCAATTCCCCAATTCCAACTGATTTTTCACCAGTTCGTAATACGCACCTTTTTTGGCAGCAAGTTCGCTGTGGGCTCCGGTTTCCACAATTTCGCCCTTGTCGAGTACGACAATTAAATCGGCATTTTTAACTGTGCTCAGCCGGTGGGCGACGGTTACCACGGTGCGGCCCTCAAAAAATCCGGACAGGTTTTCCATAATCACTTTTTCGTTGTTGGCATCGAGGGCGTTGGTGGCCTCATCGAAAAAGAGAAAGCGCGGGTCTTTATAAACCGCACGGGCAATCAAAATGCGCTGCTTCTGCCCCTGGCTCAGTCCGGTTCCCTCCTGCCCTATTTTGGTATTGTAACGCAGCGGCAGGCTTTCAATGTATTCGCCGATGTTGGCAATTTCCACCGCCCGGCGCAGTTTTTCACGGTCGGGATAATCGTCGGCCACGGCAATGTTGTTCGCAATACTATCCGAAAAAATAAACCCGTCCTGCATGACCACGCCACAGTTGCTGCGCCACATTTCCATATTGAACTGCTGCAGACCGATGCCGCCGATTTCAATTTTGCCTTCGTAAGGCGGATAAAAACCGAGCATCAGTTTAATGAGCGTAGTTTTACCGCTGCCGCTGGCACCCACTATGGCA
>JAZBNQ010000399.1:0-4381 GCA_036350775.1 Mariniphaga sp. | reverse complement strand
TGCCCGTTGAGCCAGGTAGTAATGTGTCCTCCAACGGCACGAATTTTCAATTTGTTCCACTCCCCCATTTTCAGGATATCTTCCTTTTCATCGGGGATTTGAACCAACCATCCGCGTCCGTAAGATTCGTAAATACCTCCGGTATCGTGGTTTGGCGGCGCCACTTCCACCTGCCAGCCGCTCACTTTGGTTCCTTCGAAGGTGGAGCGAAAAAACACACCGCTGTTGCCGTCGGCTTCCTGTAAAAATTCCACTTCAAGTTCAAAATCATCGTAAAACTTTTCGGTGGAAAGATATCCGTACTCTGCATCAGGCCCGCTTTCACACACTAAAAGTTCATCTTCTACGTACCATTTTTCGGTTCCGTGAATTTTCCAGCCATCCAGGTTTTTTCCGTTAAACAACGATTTCCAGTCGCCGTTACCTGCAAAAACAGTGGCGCTCAAAAAAGCAGCCAGTACAAAAAATCCTAACTTCTTCATATTCAATTTTATCAAAAATTATTAATTTCCTCCTCCAAGTTCTTTTTTAAGCAGATTCACATTATTCTGCAAACGTGTAATTGTTTCGTCCTTTTCGTTTATCTGGGATTTAAGGGCATTTATTTCTTCTCTCCTGTTTACAAGTTGCTGTTCCAGTTCAGCCCGCTGTTTTTCTCCTCTTTCCTTTTCTCTTTCCAGCGAAGTTATTTGGTCGGTAAGTGCATTAATACGAACATTCCGGTCGCTTAGAGCGGTGCTCTGACCGGACATTTCTTTTTCCATTTCGGCAATTTGCGTTTCCAGCGAGCGTATGGTTTTTTCCCGTTCCTGCAAGGTTTCAGCAAGCCGTTCACGTTCAAAACCAAATGTAAAATTTCTTTCCTGAAGCGATTCTTGTTGTTCTTCCAACTGGTTGTTTAACCCGGCAATCTCTTTATTTAGGTTATCAATGTACTGGTCTTTTTCCGCGTTACTTCCCATCAGTTCATTTTTCATGGCTTCAAAATCAGCAATCATAGCTTTTATGCGCGCTGCACGGGCATTATTTTCAGCAGTAAGCTCCCGAACCTGCTCTTCAGCCTGCAAACGGCCATTTTGCATATCGATAAATTTCTTTTTCGAAACACAGGATGTAAACAACATTAAAAATACAGCAATAAAAATTATCAATTGTTTTGAATTCATACTTTTTGATTTTGAGCAAATATAACAAATAATAAAACGGTATTGTAACGTTATTATTGAAGCGGGTCATATCATTTTATTACTTTTATTGCAAAATTAGAAAACAATGAACAGATACATTTTAATATTTCTATCGCTGGTTTTATATTTTCCTGCCTGGGCACAAACGAACACAAGGGTTGCACAAAACATTAAAGGAAAGGTGATAAATCAAATTACCAACGAAGCTGTTGCCTATACAAACATTGGGATAGAAGGCACATTTTACGGAACGGCAAGTGATGCGGAAGGAAATTTTGAACTTAAAATTCCTGAAGAAATGGTATCCAGGAAAATCTATTTTTCAGCTTTGAGTTTTAAAAACGACACATTCCCTGTAAGTTCCCTTTTCGAAAGGGAGTTTAATATAATCAAACTGGAACCTCAGTCGTATGATATTGAAAATGTGGATATTGCTGCACAATCACGGGTACTTTTACGCATTTTGCGCATGGCATCTGAAAATACACCCTACAACTTTCTGGGGGGGCCGTTTAATCTGGTTTGTACCTTTGAAAATCATAAAACCATTGATGATACTATTCATTTTTCAGAAACAGCCAAAGTGACGATTTTCGACAGGAACGGTTATCGTCAGCCTTCAAAAGCCGATGCTTTTAAAATGCGTACGTATGAAATGAATAAACAAAATCCGGATTACAGTTTTGCCACAGGAACAACCAATTTCGACGAATTGCTTGGACTTGATTGGGTGAGGTCAGCAACTTCAGTTTTAAATCCGGCCATTGTAAACCAGTTTGATCTGGCGTTGGAAAACGAAACCGAATTAAACGGCAATCCGGCATGGGTTATTTCTTTTAGTCAAAAGGAACCAACACTTGCTGGTTCACAAGACTTTCATGCCACTTTTTTTGAAGGGAAAATTACCATTTCAAAAAATGACTATTCAGTAAAAAAGATTATTGGTTCAGCCAATTCCGAAAAACACAACCGCCAGGGAAAATCTCTGGCAGTGGGGAATTTCAATACTAATTTTTATGAAGACGTTACTTACGATTTTGAAATAACCTATGCCAAGCTTGTACCACAGAAAATTGAATTGAACAAAAAATACACATTCATTGGGCAAAAAATAGAAGAAAGTTCTCTGTTAACCATAGAGCAGGTGCAAACTACTAATGTAAAAGAAATTCCTGCAAGAGATTATTTTGCTGAATAATTATTTCTCTGTTTTGAATAGTTCTTCTTCAGTAACCACCTTAACAGCAATGCTGTCTTTTAACGTTTTGCTGATGGCATTGTAAGGCGCAACAATAACTTCATCACCCTCATTAAGTCCTTCGGTTATTTCAATGCTCACATTATCCTGAATGCCGGTTTTTACCGGAAGCTGCCAGGCCCGGCCGTCTCTTTGTAGAAAAACCACTTCGGTACGTTCATCGGGTTTAGATAATTCGGATTGAACTCCGGGTGTTTGTTCTTCCTCTTTCTTTTCATCCAACACGCGGGTAGTAACGGCGGCAATGGGCACAGAAATCACATTTTCGCGGGTGTTGGTTAAAATATCCACCGTAGCCGACATGCCTGGCCGGAACGGATATAACCTTCGTGAAGTTGAATCGATTAAATCGGAATACGATTCGTGTAAAAGTAAAACCTTCACATCGAAATTAGTAACCTGGTCGGTAGTAGTTCCGGAAACCTTTGCTGAGTTGGCAATTTCAGTCACTACTCCCTTAAACTTCCGGTTCAGGTAGGCATCAACTTCAATGAGTGCCGTGTCATTCAAAGTTACTTTCACAATATCATTTTCATTCACTTCGGCCTGAACTTCCATTCTGTCGAGATCGGCAACTACCATCATTTCGGTGCCAACCATCATACTGGTACCTACCACACGCTCTCCTTTTTCCACATTTAGTGCAGAAATAGTTCCGGGTATTGGGGCAAAAATGCGGGTTTTGATAAGTTGTTCCCGGGCTTCTTCCACAGAAGCCTCTGCACTTTTAACTGAAAATTCAGCCGCGCGCACTTCCGACTGGGCTACTTTAAATGCTGCCTGAGCCGCTTCAAATTCTGAAACAGGAATGGTATTGGAATCAAACAGTTGCTTTGCCCGCTTAAATGCCAGTTCGCGCTCAATTTGCTGGGCCTCGGCCTGTGCAAGCCTGGCCTTTGAAGAATTTAATGCTGCTTCTGCCCGGTTCAATGCCGAAATGTACATGTCGGGTTTAATAACGCATAACGGATCACCAGCTTTTACCTGGTCGCCCTCAGCAACATACAGTTCAATTATTTCTCCGGATACATCGGGACTGATTTTTACTTCGGTTTCGGGTTGAATTTTACCGTTGGCCGTTATAAATTCTGTAATGGTTTTACTTTCCACTTTTTGGGTAGTAACACTTATGGCGAATTCTTCTCCAATCCACCCTGCTTTTTTACCCACCACCAGCAGTCCAATTATAACTACCAATAATCCAATGGCAAAGGGTAGTAATTTTTTCTGTTTCATTTTACGCAATTTTGATTCATTGGTAAAACAAACTACATAAAAATTACACCCCAACAGGCAAATAAAAACATTACTCTTTTACAAGCATTCTGGCTGTAAGCCGGCTGTGCTGCTCCAGGTAAATATCTTTTTCTTTAACCATCCAGTCAAGCACCTCTTCTGTGTAGTGCCTGATCGTAATTAGCGTCAGACCTGTATTGTAACGTAAAGTGTAGTATGGCGACAATTCCTGCATCAGCCAGTCCCAGTCGGCTTCCTGCGCATCGAGTACAAGGTTCAGGTCTATGGCCGATTGCTGCATTAAGGTAACTTTTACGCGATTTTCAATTAAAAAATTCACCACGCGGTCGATGTCTTCAATGTTGATGAATGAAAAATCTTTGGGCGAAAGGGTGATGAGTACCTGGTGTTCGCGCAGGATAAAAATTGGCGGTAATTCTATTTTATGATCGATTTGGTGAATAATTGTTCCCGTGTCATCCGGAGCCAAAAAAGATTTCACATACAACGGAATCCCTTTGTTATGTAGGGGTTTCATGGTTTTGGGGTGGATAATTTTTGCGCCGGAATGGGTCATTTCCACGGCTTCGCGATAAGAAAGTGAATCGATTTTTGAAGTACCCGCCATTTTTTTCGGATCGGCACTAAGCACCCCCGGAACGTCTTTCCAGAATGAAACGCTTTCGGCATTCAGCACATT
>JAZBNQ010000398.1:0-4038 GCA_036350775.1 Mariniphaga sp. | reverse complement strand
GAAAATTCTTGAAGTTGACTATCCCCGTGGCAGAGCCAGGGAGTATTACGCCAACTTCATTTCAGCTAAATCGCTGAAAACCGAATTTTCTTTATTTCACCCCTCTGTCAGCCATAGGGGCTGACATCTCCCCTCAATGAGGGAGAAAAAGCGGAATCCCATGGCAGAGCCAGGGGAAAATTATTCGGTTATAAGGGGTGTTCTGTTTATTTCAACAAGAAAGGTGGCCTGTTGTTTGAATAAAGAAAGTGGCTTTTCTCCGGAACAGCTTTTATGTTCAGAATAAAACCAAATGAAAACTTTACAGAAATAATGGAAAATCCTGCAGCTCAAATAAAAAAATACGAAGGCAAAGTGTTGCCCGGCAAACCTTACCCGCTGGGTGCCAATTACGATGGAGAAGGGGTGAATTTTGCCCTGTTCAGCGAAAATGCAACCGGAGTTAAATTATGCCTGTTTCACCAAGCTGATGATTCGTATGAATACACCCAGATAGATTTTGAGGAAGTTACCGATTATGTGTGGCATGCCTATTTACCCGGAATAAAACCTGGCCAGCTCTATGGATACCGGGTTTACGGAAGGTATCTGCCCAAAAACGGATTCCGGTTTAACCCGCAAAAACTGCTGATTGACCCTTATGCCAAGGCCATAAGCGGCAGTGTAAGGGTGAAGCAAAGCATGTTTGATTACACGCTGAATGCAGAAGGAAAAAAAATCAAACTGCGGAAAGAAAGCACCGACAGCGCACCCGAAATGAATAAATCGGTGGTCATTGATACCCGGTTCGACTGGGAAGGGGTGAAAAAGCCCGACATACAAATGCACAACTCCATTATTTATGAACTGCATGTAAAAGGGTTTACTGCGGTTCACCCCGAAATTCCTGAACACGAACGCGGAACATACAAAGGATTGACCCACCCGAATATCATCAACTATTTTAAAGAACTTGGCGTAACGGCCATCGAACTGATGCCCATTCATCATTTCACCCACAACAAGTTTCTGCTGGATAAGGGATTGTCGAACTACTGGGGATACAATTCCATCGGGTATTTTGCCCCCCACGCAGAGTTTGCAGCCAACGGTCAAAACGGCGAGCAGGTAAACGAATTTAAGGAGCTGGTTAAAGCTTACCACAAGGCCGGCATCGAGGTTATTCTCGATGTGGTGTACAATCACACCGCAGAAGGAAACCACCTGGGGCCGTCACTGGCTTTTCGCGGCATCGACAACCACAATTATTACCGGCTGGAACAGGAACACCCGCTCTACTACACCGATTACACCGGCACCGGCAACACGCTGAACATGCTGAGCAGCCGCACGCTGCAACTGGTGATGGACAGTCTGCGGTACTGGGCCACCGAAATGCAGGTGGACGGTTTCCGGTTCGACCTGGCCTCAACACTTGCCCGCGGGTTGTACGATGTGGGCCGGTTGTCCACTTTCCTCGATACCATCCACCAGGACCCGGTGATTTCGCAACTGAAGCTGATTGCCGAACCGTGGGATTTGGGCGAAGGCGGTTACCAGGTGGGAAACTTCCCGGTGTTGTGGGCCGAATGGAACGGGAAATACCGCGACTCGGTGCGGAAATTCTGGCGGGGCGACGAAAGCCAGGTGAGCGAACTGGCTTACCGGCTGAGCGGCAGCAGCGATTTGTACCAGGACAACGGGAAACTGCCGTCGTCGAGCATCAACTTTGTGACTGCCCACGACGGGTTTACCCTGCACGATTTGGTAAGCTACAACGAAAAACACAACGAAGGAAACAAGGAAGACAACAAGGATGGCGAAAACCATAACATAAGCTGGAACAGCGGCATGGAAGGCCCTGCCGACGACCCGGAAATTACCAGACTGCGCGAAAAACGCAAACGAAACTTTTTGAGTACCCTGCTGCTGAGCCAGGGCGTGCCCATGATTAGTCACGGCGATGAATACGGCCGCACACAGCACGGCAACAACAATGCCTACTGCCAGGACAATGAGATTGCCTGGATGAACTGGGATTGGGACGAAAACCAGCAGAAACTGTTCGAATTCACCAAAAAGATTATTGCCATCCGGAATGAGCACCCGATTCTGCACCCGCGGCGCTATTTTAAAAACCGGCAAATTCAGGGCGAAGGAATTTTCGATATCCGCTGGCTGAACAACGACGGCATTGACATGAGCCAGGAGGAGTGGGACACCAGCTACATCCGCACCATGGGCATGATGCTCAACGGCGAACTGATGAACGAAGTGGACGAACTGGGGAACAGCCTGAAACAGGAAATCCTGCTTATTTTGGTCAACAGCTACTGGGAACCGATACCGTTTACCATGCCCTACGAAGGGTTGGGCCCCGAGTGGGAAGTATTGGTTGACACCGAATGGGAGACGGAGCCAAACGAGCCGGTCCGCATTCAGAATGTATATGAATTGCAGGCGCGGTCGCTGGTGTTGTTGCGGAATGTGAGGTGAACTTTATGAAGTACATAAAGCATGGTTACAAATCCTTGCCTGCGAGGGGGATTACAAAATCCCGGGATAATGTTATGCCCGGGGTCCGGGGCATATCATCACGTGGACGAGATGACCTGTCCACAGTAGTTGGCGGATATTGTGACACAGCAGGGTAACTGTTTTTTGGGGTTTTTATGGCCCGGGCAAAAAAATCCGGTTTTTTTCTTTCTGTGGGGATGTTTTTGAAACAAAAGATTGACAACCGCGCTGATAACAAATAATATAAAAGGCACATAGCAATGAAAAGAAACGCCGCTGCCCCTTACCCGGCGGCATCGTCCAATTTATGCCGTTACTCGGTACTATATTTTATCCATCATTTTACTTTAAAATAAACTTATGTATGGCTATAATTTATAATTTTAGCACATGGTTGAATTTTGCATGAACAATGGATAAAATACTATTACGTTAACTGCAAGTTTAAAAAAGACCAAATGAAAAAAATAGTAATTCCAATATTAATCTTTTTTTTGACTCTTAATTCCTGTAAAAAAGACAAAGAAGAAACACCTGTTTTTGCTGGGGATATTAACTTGGAAATGCTACATTATGAATTTAATCCCGCATTACAAGTTCAATTTCAGACAGACTCATTAAAAAAGATAAAGTTTGGAATTGATTCAATCGATATTGACCTAGATAACAATTTTGATATTATTATTAGCCAAAGAATTTATTTAGATTGGACTGATGACTTCAACAGGAGCTATCTTGAAGAAGATGACTTTCCTTTTATTGGACTGAGATTAAAAAATGGATTTGAAGTTGCATTTAAACAGATGCCATTCCCAACAGGCTTGGGGACCACGAATAGTGTTGCAATGGTAGATACTTTACTCCCTGAAACGAGAATAGACAAGATTATTGACTGGCATGATTCGAATATGCATCATACAGCTTATATGGGATATTACAATAATTCCATATGGTTATGGGGAGCACCTCCTGCCTCATTTTGGTTATTAGGGAATTATGGTGCTTGGTATAAACTGAACAATAGGGAAATGTATATTGGAATCAGAAAAAAAACTGACACAGGATATAAACTGGGATGGATAAAAGTTAAAGTTTATAGTTATGACAAAATTGAAATTCTTAGTTATGCAATTGAAAAATAAAAACCAGCAGTTAATCGAGTAGATGGCCGGTGAGCTAGCAGCCCACCGGAGCACCTCCCGGGCACAGATACCAAGGCATTTATAAAATCCCGGGTTATGGTTATTCAGCCAGTTTTGTCCAGCCTTCAATCCAGTTGTCTTCGCCAAAGGCGCCTTTAAAATCTACCCGCTGAAACCAGTTGTTGGGGTACTCGCTTAAATTACCGGTGATTTTCGGGTTCGGCACGTAATTTCCCGATTCCAAATCGATTCCGGGGTCACTGGTCTCATTGTGTGCCTGCGAAAACCAGGCCGCCCATTCATTTTGCATTTGCTGCGTAAACACACCAAAAAGTTTAAAAACGGGTTGTTCGTTTTCATCTGCCACCTGGTAAAACAGGTTGTTGCGGATGTCGAGCTT
>JAZBNQ010000397.1:0-2571 GCA_036350775.1 Mariniphaga sp. | reverse complement strand
GGCAGCTTTGCTTTTTTCGTTCCAATTGCCAATTTGATGCACGTGTTTCCATTCGCCAAATTTCTCCATCCAGCTCACTTTCTTTTTTTCGGCATCTTGTACTTCAGCAAACTCCGCTAGCAATTCAACTTCTGTATTCGGATAAATGCCATGTGTCGTATTTACCTTTGCTGATTCTGCTTTGTCATTCAATTTAAGTTCGATTACAGAGGCCGGTGAATCGGCAGGTTGATAAGGAACATCAAAAATTATCCAGTTATTTTCTTTTTTAAAAGAAATCTTTTTTGCTTTACCTGCATTTAAAAGTTTTGCTGAAACAATTTCACTTTTTAACCCTGGCAAATATAATTTTCCATCAACAGGCCATTCAAAAACTGAAAGGAACATTGAATTTCCTTTGGTAGTAACATCTCCCCAGGGCAAGGCATGTTGCCAGGGAGAACTGTCGGCTCCGTTAATTACCTGTGGGTATTTTTGAATCCAGCTTCCGGCTTCCCTTAAAAATTTTTGACCGATTACCGGAATATTCCCTTTGCCATCGGGACCCACATTAAACAGGTAACTTCCTCCGCGACCAACCGTTGAAACCAGGCGGTGTACTATTTCTTTCGGGCTTTTGAAATTATTGTCGTACCAGGCAAACGACCATGAATCGTTGTTGGTATCGCAGGTTTCCCACAATCCTTCAATGTTTCGGGGAGGTACTTCCATGTCGCCTTTGCTGGCATAATCACCCAGGCCATGACCAACCCGGCTGCAAAGCATTGCATTGGGCTGCAATTCGCGAACAATATCTACCAGCTCAACAACAAATTTTTTGGGAATTCTGCCGGGTGTGTCAAACCAAACAAAATCAATATCGCCATAGTTTGAGCAAATTTCAATTACCTGAGGTTTACATTTTTTGTAAAAATAATCTTCAAAAGTGGCGGTTGTTCCATCAGCATTTTTTTCAGGTCCTCCAGAACCACCCGGTTCTGTCCAGTCCTGGTTGTGTGAATAGTAAAAACCAAAACCAAGTCCGAGTTCTTTGCAGGCAGCCGATAATTCTTTCATCGGGTCGCGGGCAAAAGGAGTTGCATCTACAATATTAAACGGATGTTTTGATTTAAACATGGCAAATCCATCGTGATGCTTACTGGTGATGATAATGTATTTCATACCTGCGTCTTTTGCCAGTTGCGCGATAGCTTTTGCATCAAATTCAATTGGATTAAACTCTTTTGCAATTGGCATGTATTCATCAACCGGAATTCCAGCCATATTTTTATTCATAATCCATTCCCCAATTCCATAATACGTTTGATTTTTCCATTTCCCTCCCAAATGAGAGTACAAACCCCAATGGATAAACATGCCAAAATTGCCATCAGCAAATAACCGGGCCTTTTCAGGAATAGAGTTGGTTGCTACTGTTTTTGAAGAGCCCCACATTTTGTCCATGCTTTGTGCTGTTGCTTTTTCCGTATGTAAAAAAGCAGAAATGACCATGAGAAATGACCAGATTACAATGTAAATATTACGCATAGTATTGATATTTTATTTTTCCCTCCAAAATCCTCTAATTTTATTTTGTCGTTTATCATCCCCTAAAAGCCGGTTGTTGAGGAACACAGCCCGATGATTACAAGCGCAAGCGAAGTGCAGCACAAGGGTGTCTGGCAATGGGCGTTTGAATACAAAATGCCTTGTGATGCCAGTTTGTCGATGTTTTTAAAATTAATCTTTTGTTACCATACTTCCCCACCAGTTGTTTCCGGGATTGAAGTCTTTGGAAAGAAATTCCAGCCGTTGCTTTTCCAGTTGCGGCATGCGCACCGTGCGAATCCGTTCCAGGTATTGTTTTTCCAGTTCTTCATTGTATTCGGGGTCTTTTTCCGGGTACCGGGCACCCATTTCATTCAGCATTTCAAAAAGTTGCTTACTCAAATCAGCCACCAATTCCGGGTTTTCTGCCGAAACGTCGGTGGTTTCTTCTAAATCAGTCTCCAGGTTATACAGTTCTTCCCGGCTGTTTTCGTAATAGTGGATTAGTTTCCATTTTCCAAGCCTGATGATTGACGAAGGCTCGCCGCCTTGATTGCCGTAATGCGGATAATGCCAGATGAGTGGCCTTTCGTCGATTGTACCGCCATTTAACAATGGCAGCAGACTAACACCGTCAGTATGTTCTTCGGGTCGCAAATCAGCTCCGGCAAGTTCCAGCAGGGTGGGGTAGAAGTCGGTTCCTGAAACGGGAGTTGCATTCTTTTGTCCCCCTTTCATTCCGGGTATTTTTACAAAATAAGGTTCACGGATCCCGCCTTCAAACTGGTAGCCTTTTCCTGCCCTGAGCGGTTTGTTTGAAGTGGCAAAAGCATCCCCGGCAGCCACCCCACCGTTATCGGAAGTAAAAACAACAATGGTGTTATCTGCCAGCCCCAGTTCATCGAGGGCTTTCAAAACCATGCCCACTGCATCGTCCATGGTTTCCACCAGTCCGGCATAAACCGGGTGGTCCTGCACCTGCCGGATGGGCAAAAAGTGGCCCATCTCAAATCCGGTTTCGGCAATTCCCATCGCTTCGGCCTT
>JAZBNQ010000396.1:0-3463 GCA_036350775.1 Mariniphaga sp. | reverse complement strand
TAAATCCGGTTTAAATCGGTAATTTCCAACTCACCACGGGCCGATGGTTTCAGGCTTTTGGCTTTTTCTACCACATCGTTCGAGTAAAAATACAAACCGGTAACTGCATAATTCGACTTGGGTTCCTTCGGTTTTTCTTCGATTGAAATAACCTTTCTTTCTTCATTAAATTCAACCACACCATAGCGCTGTGGATCTTTCACGTAGTAGCCAAAAACAATTGCGCCATCTTCAAGTTTGGCCGATTCTTCAACAATTGATCTGAAATTATACCCGTAAAAAATGTTATCGCCCAAAATAAGGCAAACATTGTCATCGCCAATAAATTCTTCACCCAAAATAAAAGCCTGGGCCAAACCATCGGGTGAGGGTTGTATTTTGTAGGAAATTTTTAAACCAAGCTGCTCGCCTGTGCCAAAAAGTTCTTCGTACAAATTAATATCTGTTGGTGTTGAAATAATCAGAATTTCACGAATGCCGGCCAGCATTAAAACTGACAGCGGATAATAAATCATCGGCTTATCGTAAACCGGAATAATTTGTTTTGAAATTGAACGTGTTATTGGATAAAGTCTGGTGCCAGCCCCACCGGCGAGAATAATTCCTTTCATGTTATCTGGTTTAATAATTTTTTTAAATGAAGTTCAAAATTAATAAAAATCGGTTGCCCGGCATTATGTAGCGATAAGAAAACGTTCAGGCACATTTTAACTTCCGGTATGAGCCATAAAACCAATTTCAGTTAAAATAAATAGCTGAAAACCTTTGAAATAAGTGAATTAAGTTATATTTTTGCGCGCGATTTAGAACAACAATAATGTCTAACTTATTAATTTATTAAGAATTACATGACTGAAAAGAAAAATGAAAAAGTAGAACAGGAGGTTAAGGAAACGCCTGAAGCTTCTGTTCAGGAAGAAAAAACTCCCGAAACAAAAGAAACTCCAAAAGCGGAAAAACCCACAGAAGAACCTAAAGAAGAAGCTGTTGAAGAAACTTCTGAAAAAGCTGAAGTGGAAGAACCCGTAAAAGCAGAAGAAAAAACAGCCGAAGCTGAAGAAAAGAAAAGCGAACCGGTTTCTGAAGAAGAAAAAACAGAAGAAACTCCGGCTGAGCCAGCAGAAGCAAAAACAGAAAAAGAAACTGAAGAAACTGGCGAGTTTGACTGGGAAAGCCTTGAAACCGGTCAGGATGCCTATTCGGACAAACAACGCGCCGACCTGGAAAAAATGTATGACAACACGCTCAACACAGTTACCGAAAAAGAAGTTCTGGAAGGTACTGTTATTGCGTTAAACAAACGCGAAGTTGTTGTTGACATCGGTTACAAATCAGACGGTATTGTAAGTGTGAACGAATTTCGCTACAACCCCGATTTAAAGGTTGGCGACAAAGTGGATGTTTACATCGAAAGCCTGGAAGACAAAAAGGGCCAGATGATCCTTTCGCACAAACAGGCACGTGCAACCCGCTCATGGGATCGGGTGAACGAAGCTTTGGAAAAAGACGAAATCATCAAAGGATACATCAAATGCCGCACAAAAGGGGGTATGATTGTAGATGTTTTCGGAATCGAAGCATTCCTGCCCGGTTCACAAATCGATGTAAAACCCATTCGCGATTACGATGTATTTGTGGGTAAAACCATGGAATTCAAAGTGGTAAAAATCAATCACGAATACCGTAACGTGGTTGTTTCGCACAAAGCACTTATTGAAGCCGAACTGGAACAGCAGAAAAAAGAAATTATTGCCAAACTCGAAAAAGGTCAGGTTCTGGAAGGAACAGTCAAAAACATTACATCTTACGGTGTATTTATGGACCTTGGCGGTGTGGACGGATTGATTCACATTACCGACCTTTCGTGGGGACGCATTAACCACCCCACCGAAATTGTGGAACTCGACCAGAAACTCAACGTGGTTATCCTCGATTTCGACGACGACAAAAAACGCATTGCACTGGGTCTGAAACAGCTTACTCCGCATCCTTGGGATAAACTGGACGATAACCTGAAAGTGGGCGATACTGTAAAAGGAAAAGTTGTGGTTTTGGCCGACTACGGTGCATTTGTGGAAATTGCCCCGGGCGTAGAAGGATTGATACATGTTTCAGAAATGTCATGGAGTCAGCACTTACGCAGCGCTCAGGATTTCCTTAAAGTGGGCGACGAAGTGGAAGCCGAAATCCTTACCCTCGACCGGGAAGACCGCAAAATGTCACTTGGTATGAAACAGCTTAAAGCTGATCCATGGGAAAAAATTGAAGCAAACTACGGCGTTGGTACAAAACACAAAGCTGTTGTTCGCAACTTCACCAATTTTGGTGTATTTGTAGAAATTGCTGAAGGTGTTGACGGATTGATTCACATTTCAGATTTAAGCTGGACGAAAAAAATTAAGCACCCTTCAGAATTTACTTCCATTGGCGAAGAAATTGAGGTTGTGGTTCTCGATATTGATACCGAAAACCGCCGACTGAGCCTTGGCCACAAACAACTGGAAGAAAACCCGTGGGATGTATTCGAAACCATTTTCACTACCGATTCAATTCACGAAGGAACCGTAATTGACTTGATGGACAAAGGTGCAGTTGTTGCCCTGCCATACGGAGTGGAAGGTTTTGCAACACCACGTCATTTGGTAAAAGAAGACGGTACGCAGGCTAAACAAGACGAAAAACTGGATTTTAAAGTTATCGAATTCAACAAATCAGCCAAACGGATTATCGTTTCACACTCCCGAATTTTTGAAGATGAAAAACGTTCGGAAGACACCGCAAAAAGGAAATCGCAATCGCGTTCTGCCAAAAAAGCGGTAAAATCAGTGAACGAGAACATTGAAAAAACAACTTTGGGTGATATCTCCGATTTGGCAGCTCTGAAAACTCAACTTGAGAAAAAAGAGAAAAAGGAGAAAAAAGAAGAAAGCGAAAAATAATCCGGCTTCAGTTATTTATTTTGACTGAATTTCGTAAATTGTACCATGTCAACTGAAATTCTTAATAAGGAGG
Source organism: Mariniphaga sp. (assembly GCA_036350775.1). Lineage (GTDB taxonomy): Bacteria > Bacteroidota > Bacteroidia > Bacteroidales > Prolixibacteraceae > Mariniphaga. The sequence continues at coordinate 451 of JAZBNQ010000396.1, read as the reverse complement.
ATTACACTCTCGTAAGGTTAAATGCCGAAAGGCTTGATACCAATACCGCACCCGGATTAAAATCGGAGCTGGTTGTTTTAAACAATAACGGAGTGAAAAACATCGTTCTCGATTTAAGCAAGTGCAAATACTGCGATTCATCGGGGTTACGTTCTGTTTTGGTAGGAAACCGGTTATGCGAAGATGCAATTGGTACATTTATTTTATGTGGTTTAAATCCTGATGTTGAACATCTGATTCGGATATCGATGTTGCATACCGTTCTCTTGATTACCAAAACAGCTGAAGAAGCTGAAAATTTGCTCAGGAAAAAGATGGAGATGTAAGCAGGTATGGCTTTTGAGGTAACCATACTGGGAAGCAGTTCTGCTACGCCAACATCTGAAAGATACCCAACCGCCCAGGTGCTGAATGCATCGGGGCGGTTTTTTTTGATTGATTGCGGAGAAGG
>JAZBNQ010000395.1:0-2231 GCA_036350775.1 Mariniphaga sp. | reverse complement strand
TTCCATTTTTTGAACATAAGCCATCATTATTTCTGTTTCGCTGTATTCCTTTGCATTTTCAAACAGCACCTCAAAAGTAATTTCGTAAAATCCTCTTTTTACTTTAGCGGTATTCTGAAAAATTACCGGATAATTAAACCGTTGTGAAATGGCAGCCGGACCAGGATAAAAAGGGGTTTCCTGGTTAAGGAACATCAACCAGAATTTGCTGTTTGCAGGAGGTGTCTGGTCGCCGGCGAGCCAAATAAAAACTGGTTCATTTTCTTTGTCTGCCCTGATTACCCTGCGTAAAACAGTTGAGTTGGGAACCATTTCAGCTCCAAAACGGGCCCGGTTGCTGTTTATGTAATCATCGAACTTAAGATTATGCAACGGTTTGTAAACTCCCAAAATTTTATGCTTCACAAAAAGTGGAAAAATACTGCCCCATTCCCAGTTATTATGATGGCTGGTAAGAACTACCACACTTTTTCCTTGCTCAAAATATCTGTTAATTAAATCCGGATTTTTTACCTTCATTCTTTCCCTGAAATCATTCTCTTTTATATTCGCCAGTTTAACAGCTTCAAGTGTAAGGTCGCTGAAATGCCGGTAAAATCGTTTTGTTATCTTTTTGATTTCGGCATCAGATTTTTCAGGAAAGGAATTACGGAGGTTTTGTATCACTACTTTTTTGCGGTAACCAATTAAATAATAAACCACAATGTAAAAGAAGTCGGATAAACCATAAATTAACCAAAAGGGAAACCTGGCTACCAATTTGAGTGAAATAATACCAATATGTAATGAATTCCCTCTGCTCATAACTTTTTTAAAAGAGATGTAAAACTACATTTTTTAGCATAAAAGCGGACCAAATCCTTTTTTCCTTTTTATCTTCGACACAAATATTTTTAATAATGAGAATTCTGATAACAGTATTACTTTTTTTCTTTAGCATGGAATTGTTTGCACAACAAACCTTTATTGCTCACCGCGGAGCCTCCTACCTGGCGCCGGAAAATACGGTGGCAGCTGCAAATCTGGCCTGGGAATTGGATGCCGATGCCGTTGAAATTGATGTTTACCTGACCAAAGACAACCGGGTAATGGTTTTGCACGATAAAAATACCAAGCGAACAACTGGCGGTAAACGGAATCTGTCGATTAAAGATACACCATCGCTGATGTTGCGCGATTTGGATGTGGGAAGTTGGAAGGATGAAGAATATAAGGGTGAAAAAATTCCGTTCATTTCTGAAGTTATTGAAACGGTACCCGATGGTAAAAATCTGGTGGTTGAAATCAAAACCGGAAGCGAAATTCTGCCACATTTAAAGAGGGCAATTGAAAAAAGTGGCAAACAGGATCAAATGGTTTTTATATGCTTTGGCTGGGAAACGATTCTTGAAACTAAAAAGGAATTTCCCAACAACAAATGTTACTGGCTGAGTTCGTCGAATCAAGGTTTAAAAAAGAAGATGCAGGAAGCTAATGAAGCAGGATTGGAAGGAGTGAACCTGAGTTACAAAATTATTGATGAAGAGGTGATGCAAATGGCAAAGGAAAATAATCTTGATGTTCTGACCTGGACAGTAAATGATCCTGAAACAGCTAAAAGAATGACTGAACTTGGTGTGGCAGCCATTACTACCGATCGGCCCAAATGGCTGAAGGAGGAGATGAAAAAATTATAAAACAAAAGGAGCAAAATTCTGCTCTTTTTTTCAATTGGATAAGTTACTATTTGTTCAGCCTTTCCAATCGTTTCAAAATAGAGAAAATAAACGCCGCCAAAGCCAGACATCAAAACACAAATATGGCCCAAAACTGCCACAATTCCAGCCGATCCCAAAAATAGTTTCCTATTCCAAGCAGTTTGTTCCCAACCTCAAAACAAATGGCAAAATAAAACCAACTGTAACCGCTGCCTGCCTTTTCGGTTATCATGCAATATTTTGCCCGAAAAAAAGTACGAGGGTAGTCATCATGGGATAGAAACCAAATCGTTCGCCCATGTTGGTGAAATAGCCGACTATCAGGTTTTTAGGATGATTTTTAAACGCCGGTTACTGATTAAAAAGTTTTTTTTTGAAAGAATTGTTACAAAACAAGTAAATACAAGGACTCAAAACAAATGGAAAACTTAATCAAAATCAGGTTAGAACTTTAGTCCGGGGAAGATAAAAAGATACACAAATCTTTAAATAAAAATTTTATAAGTCATTTTTATTTCATAACTTACACATATA
>JAZBNQ010000394.1:0-2166 GCA_036350775.1 Mariniphaga sp. | reverse complement strand
TGCCAAACAAATCAGGCTGCTGGGCCTTGAAGGAACCTATTCGCTGCTTCAAATTGAAAACATGCCCAACCTTCGCGGTCTGGCAACCAATTTCGGATTAACCTATGTTCCCGGCCCATGGATGGAATCTATCCAGGTTTCAAAAGGAGCTGCTTCGGTTTTGAATGGGTACGAATCCATTGCGGGGCAAATTAATGCCGAATATAAAAAGCCGGATTCAGAAGAAAAGCTTTTCCTGAATACATTTTTTGGGGCCAGTGGCCGGCTTGAATTTAACGGCAACGGCAACATCAGGGTACTCAAAGACATGTTAACCACCGGAATTTTTGTACATGCATCTGATCAGTCGCAAATTAATGATCACAACAATGATGGGTTTCTTGATGAACCCCTTTCTCGTCAGATTCAGGTTTTTAACCGCTGGAAATTCAATAACCACAACGGGTACATGGCTCAGGCCGGGTTTAGTGTTTTAACAGAAGACAGGCTGGGCGGGCAAGCTGCTTTTGAACGGGGAATGCAGCCTCTCCCTGCAAATCCGTATGGAATAAACATTGAAAACGATCGTCTGGACGGATTTTTCAAAACCGGGTATGTGTGGCCAAATCAAAGAACGGCACTGGCCTGGCTGTCCAACTTTTCGCGGCACGAAACACGCTCATTTTACGGATTAAACCACTACGATGCAGATGAAACCCGTTTTTACGGAAGCGCCGTGTTAACACGCGATTTGGATTTGCTTGGGAAACATTCTTTAAACACAGGCTTTAGTTTTATTTATGACAATTTCAGCGAAAATCTTTATAGTCAGCAGATGAGTCGAGAGGAACAAGTACCGGGTTTATTCGCAGAATATACACTGAAACCCAGTGAAAATTTTACAATGTTGACAGGAATCCGGACTGATTTTCACAATCTTTTCGGCACTTTTGTTACACCGCGCATGCATTTCCGGTACAATTTGGGGAAATTTATTACCATCCGTGGGAGTGCAGGAAAAGGTTACCGCACAGCCAATGTAATTTCAGAAAACAATTACTTGCTGGCCAACGCCCGGCCTTTGCAATGGACAGAGGATGTTTTCCAGGAAAAAGCCTGGAATTACGGTTTTACCGTAGTACAGAATTATGCACTTTGGGGCCGCGAACTTCAAATTAACACCGAATATTTCCGGACTGATTTTCAGAAACAGCTTGTGGTTGACAGGGAAACTTCGGCAGAACATATTATTCTTGCGCCTCTTGACGGAAAATCGTATTCCAACAGTTTGCAGTTTGATGTACGTTACCAACCCGTTGAGCGCCTCGATGTATTGCTGGCCTATCGGCATAACGATGTAAAACAAACCATTGGCGGCCAGTTGGTTGAAAAACCTCTGACCAGCCGGTACAAAGGATTAATCACTTTCAATTACACCACCAATCTGAAAAAATGGATGTTCGATTACACCATTCAATTTAACGGAGGTGGCCGAATTCCCCGTGTACATGAGGAATGGATGGATCGGGCAGATATTTCAGGAGATTATTTTGAATTTTCGCCTTATACAGTAATGAATGCCCAAATAACCAAATATTTCAGGTACTGGAATATTTACCTGGGAGCTGAAAATTTAACCGATTTTAAACAGCTAAACCCGGTTACCGGTGCAAATGATCCTTTCGGGCCCAATTTTGATGCAACCAATGTCTGGGGACCGGTAAAAGGCCGGCGTGTGTACCTGGGATTACGTTTTAATTTGAATTATGAATAAGTTTAAACCAATAAATTATTAAAAATGAAAAAGTTAGGAATTATTTTATTGATTTTGCTGCTGGGTGGTTTTTCCGGCGAATTATTAGCCCAGAAAAAGGGGAGGGCAGTGGTGTGTTTTCAAAGCGATATGGATTGTGCCGATTGCGAAAAAACGCTGTTTGAATACCTCAAATTTGAAAAAGGGGTGAAAGACCTGAAAGTTGATCATGCTTCTAATACCATTTTTATTGAATATCAGGAAAAGAAAAATGATGAAAAGGGATATGCAGAAGCGATTGAGAAAAAAGGGTACAAAGCTGAAAAAATCAGTAAAGAACAGTATGAAAAACTTGTAATACAGGCTGGGGAACAAGGCCATGAGCACAGCCATGAAGTTCACCAGGAACGCGATTAATCGAGTCTGAAACGATA
>JAZBNQ010000393.1:0-2492 GCA_036350775.1 Mariniphaga sp. | reverse complement strand
GCATCGTAATCTTCTCCGCCATATAAATTATTGAACGTAATTGGACCCTCTGTTGTCTTCCAGGAGTTGTCTGAAATCACCACTTCGCGGGTTCCGTCGGTATAATCGATCATCAGTTGCATCCATAGGGCGGGATTTCCAAATGAAGCGCCGCCGCTTCCCCAACTCCAGCGGCCTTCTGTTTTTTGAAAATTCCAGGCACCGTTGCCCAGCATGGCGCCCACCATGTTGGTTCCTTTTTTCAGCAAAGAAGTAACATCGTAAGTAGAATAGAGAATGGTTTTCCGGTAGTCGGTTACGCCGGGATCCAGCACATGGTTGCCCACCTTTTCACCGTTCAGAAACAATTCGTAAAAACCGGTGGCGGTCACAAAAACAAACGCCCGCTCAATCTCCTTTTCCGCATGAAACGCTTTACGCAGCAACGGACTGGCATGCACAATTTCATCCTGCGTGGTTATCCATTGGGCCTGCCACTCGGCTTCATTCAAAATGCCGGTGTGAAAAGAGGCCGACTCGCTCCATACAGACGATTCATCGCTGAACCAAACGCGCACCCGCCAAAAATAGGTGGCGTTGCTTTGCAGCGCATTTCCTTCGTAAACCTGGTTTACCGTTCCGCCCGACTCCATTTTTCCTGAATTCCAAACCGAACCTGTTTTTTTATTCACTTCGCTGAGGGATTCACCAACAATAATCTGAAAGGCCGACTGCATGACATCGCGTTCTTCAGAAATAATCTTCCACGAAAAACGGGGTTGTTCCACATCCACGCCCAGCGGATTGGTAAGGTATTCAACGGTTAAATCTTTAATTTCATATTTCTTTGGAGGTTGACATGAAATACTAATTAGAAATACAAAAACAATAAAAACCAACCTGAGGGTTCCATATCTGTTAACAATACTATTTTTCATAACCAACTGATTTAAAGTTTTTGTAATGTTTTTACAAGTTTAATTGTTCCTCATTTTCTGTTTGTTGTGACTGCCAAAACAAAGGAAAAAACCACATGAAAATTGCCATACCCGAAACTGAAAACAAATTTTTCATTTTTTACTGATTATCAGGTTACATTTTTTTGCTGTTTTTTTATTGCACTGCAATCAGATAATGACCTTCATTTAGTTCAAAACTACCCGCTGCCAAGCCGTGAATTAGTTTTGGTTCAAAAGCAGTATCATTGCGTTTTTTTATTTGAATTTTTTGTAATGAATCCTTTTTTAGCTTAACAAAAGCTGAGGTTCCGGGAGGAATTTCCAATTCGTAGTTTACCTCTTTTCCAGATTTTTTCCAGTTCGAAACAATTCTTCCATGAGGTGAAATATAAGTTGAACTGGCATGTTCCAGTTTTTTGGGTACAGCAGGAATCAACAAAAATTTTTTAAATCCGGGGTAATCAGGGTCGGGTTGAATTCCGCCCAACCACCGGTAAAACCATTCTGAAACACTTCCGAACATGGGATGACAATTGGAGTATGTATTATCGCTTTCTTTCCAGGTTTCCCAAAGGGTGGTGGCACCATTACTAATCATGAAACCCCAGCCGGGAAATTCCGGGCTGTTTACAATCTGAAAAACTTTTTCGGGAGAACCATATTTCGAAAGCACCTCAAGAATATACTTTGTTCCAAAAATTCCGGTGGTAAAGTGGCCGGCAGGTGCCTGCCCGATTGCATTTTGCAAAGAATCCAAAGCTGATTCTGTTTCCTCTTCAGGAACAATATTGTAATAGAGTAAACTAGCAAACAGAGTTTGACGATTGATATTTTCTGTAACCGGTTTATCCCAGAACTCTTCCTTCATCTTTCGTTTTATTTTTTCGGCAAGCTGGGCATAATTTTTTTCACCCTCTTTGTCATTTAAAACTGAAGCAAATTTCTGCATAATTTCCGCACAAAAAAGATAGTGACCGGTACCGGTTAGTTCTACGGGCACAGGCACCAACGATTCGTGATCACCCAATCCGGAATCCACCCAACCTTCAGGGTGAAGCCTGGCTGCCTTTTCCATCCATTTTTTATTGAAGGCATACATTTCCCTGACCAGATTCTCATCATTATAATAAAGATACAGGTAATATTGTGTTGTAAGAAAAGCCGACTCCCAACTCAAACCACAATACCGGATTCCCACAAAAGGCGCGGTGTCCACAAAAACGGAATCATTCATGGCATCTACCCAGTCGTATATGGTTTTTCTGTAAACAGACTGCATATCAAAATTATAGATAAAAGCCTCACTGGTGGCATTTAAATCACCGCCATAGCCGAATTTTTCCCGCGCAGGACAATCCGACTGAACACCAATCAAATTGGCAAGGAAAGTTCTTTGGGAGGCATTTTGAATGGAATTCAGTAATTGGGAAGAGCTTGTGAAATGATTGTTTTCCGCAACCACTGTATTTATTGCCAGTCCCTCAATATCATCAGGATTAGGTTGGTTTTTTAACCCTGCAATTTCCATGTAACGAAAAGTATGGAAAGTAAATT
>JAZBNQ010000392.1:0-2016 GCA_036350775.1 Mariniphaga sp. | reverse complement strand
TTTAAGCCATCAGAACCAAATAATTAAACGAAAAATGAATGAACCAAAAATATCAACGCAGATTGTAAACAGCCGAATGCCAATCCAAAATATTCTGGCCACAGCAAGTTTTTAGACGGACTGCCGTTATGGCCAATGTTGAAAAAAGAGAAATTGATATACTTGTAAAACATACTAAAAAGATATACTTTTGTTATATCAAAAGTATAAATTATGAAAACAGTATCATTAAAAATTGACGATTCGATTTTTGGAGAAACCGAAAAGATTCTTTCAAAAATTAAAAAACCGAGAAACAGGTATATTAATGATGCAATTGAATATTACAATCGGATTCAAAAACGAGCGCTTATAGAAGAAAAGCTAAAAAAAGAATCGGATTTGGTTAAAGCGGATTCCATGGAAGTTTTAAAAGATTTTGAGGAGATTGACCATGTCGATTAAACAATATGAAATCTGGATTGCAGATTTAAATCCACAAATCGGGACGGAGCCTGGAAAAACAAGACCAGTTCTTGTTGTCCAGACAAATCTATTAAATCAAATTCCACATCCTTCAACAATTGTTTGTCCGATAACGACAAATGTTAAAAAAGGCTCGGAAATCTTGCGAGTTCACATAAAAAAAGGAGAAGCAAATCTACACCAAAATTGTGATGTAATGATTGACCAAATTAGGGCAATTGATAATAAACGACTTGTTAAGAAAGTTGGGAATTTACCTCAAAACCTGATTGAAAAGGTGAAAGAAAATTTAATGATAATAATTGATTTAGAATAAAAACTAAATTTCATAATGAGCAACATATTGAAAAAGTAAAACTGCAACTTTCACCAGCCGTTCATCCATCAGGAACCAACAAAAAGCAAAGGGTGCTAAATTTTTTATCATGCACGAATTAAAAAATGAGAATAAAAAAGATTACGGAGAACAAAAAACAATACCTTGATTTATTGCTGCTGGCCGACGAGCAGGAGGATATGATTGACCGGTACCTGGAACGGGGCGATATGTTTGCGCTTTTTGAAGATGACCTGAAAACGGTTTGCGTGGTGGTTGCCACAGACCATGAAACCTGCGAGTTGAAAAACATAGCTACTTACAAACAATACCAGGGGAGAGGATACGCCAAAGCCCTCATAAAATTTATCTCGGATTACTACAAAAACACCTTTAATACCATGCTTGTCGGGACTGGTGAAACTCCTGCCATATTATCGTTTTATAAAAGTTGCGGATTTGAAAAATCGCACCGGGTGAAGAATTTTTTTACCGATAATTATGACCATCCGATGTTTGAAGACGGAATCCGGCTTGTTGACATGGTTTACCTGAAAAAGAAATTATAAAGGCTTGTTTCCTGAAACATGCAGGATTCTCAGACAATCAGCTTTTTAATCTAATAATTCCCCCTGGTCTGCTACGGGGATAGTCAACTTCAAGAATTTTCTTTAATCCAGGTTTTGCTGAAATCCGGAAAATTTTACGGTCAGATGAGTTTTTCCTTTTTCAGAATGTTATTAAACCGTGTAAGCGAAATGTACCTGTCGGCCAGGAGTTTTCCGTTGAATACCAGGTTAAACGTGGCATACAGCGACGGAGCCTGCTGGGCTTCTACCGGCGTTTTGAGTTCGGTAATCTGCAGGTTCAGCTTTTCGGCCAGTCCTGTTTCCCTGATTTCCTCCACCATGCGGGCCACCCACGGGCACTGTTTCGTATATAAAATGTGCAATCCCTGTAATCCGGCCAGTCTGGCTTTAAAATCGATAATTTCCGGCAGAGCCCCGTCTGCAAGTTTGTAAACCAGCAAATTATTTCCGGCGCGGTCGGTCCCGGCCACGCTAAAACCGTTTTTCAGGAAAAGTTCGCTGTTGGCCATAAATGCCTTTGAACTGGCAACAACCGCCACACCTTTAAACTGGTTTCGTTTGGCATCTTCAATGCAATCGGAAATCAGCAGCGAGCCCAGGCCTTTGTTTTTATTCGCATTGGGGTAAATGTAAATGCAATGAATA
>JAZBNQ010000391.1:0-9157 GCA_036350775.1 Mariniphaga sp. | reverse complement strand
CCGGTATTTCCGAGCATTACCCTGTCTGAGGCATACTTTTTTGTAGTACCGGCAAATGCATGATATGGAAAGGCTTCGAATAGCAATGTGCCGGCTGCTGCTGCCCCTGCTTTTAAAAAATGACGACGTTTCATAACATTACATTTCAATTTTAAGTATAAACATTATTCCTGCATAAATGTTTGAAAATCTGATTTGTTTCAAATTTTTAATAATTAAGAAACCATAAAGAATGCTGTGTGCCCTATATAAGTATATTCTACTTTAAATTCAGGTTATTATTTTTGTTTTTATATGAAACGAGCATGTAAAATAATTACACCCAAGAGTATAATTAAACTACAGCGAGTTCCATACTATACCGTTGAAAACAAACAATTTTAATAGTATGAAAAGTGAGAGAATGAATCAAAAATCAGCAATAAAAAAAAGCTATAATTCGCAATGGTTAAAAATCAGAGAGGTCATTTTAGTAATTTTTCTATCTGGCTTGTTTTCAGGCAATACTTCTCTTTATGGACAGGTAGCTGGTAATGATTCTTTGCCGCGGTCGGTTGGTGCCCCTAATGTTTATATCGATTGCCGCTGCGATTTCGATCACATTCGAACGGAAATAACTTTTGTAAATTATGTTCGTGACCCTCAACTGGCAGACATACATGTTTTTGTAACCGATGAACGAACAGCCGGCGGAGGCCGGGAATACCAGTTTTCTTTTATTGGAAAGCGCGGGTTTGCCGGTACGCAATACACACTCAAACACCACATCGATCATAATGCTACCTCTGGAGAAAGCCGAAATCAATTAACGGAATTTCTGAAGTTGGGTTTGGCTGGTTTCGTTTTGCAAACACCACTGGCATCACGGTTTAAAATTGAATACAACGGAAATGTAAAAGATAATTTACAAGGGGATGTATATGATCCCTGGGATTACTGGGTCTTTCAGGCCTACATTGGAAGTGTTGAAATGGATTTGGAATCGAACAAAAGTGAATTTGATTCACGTTGGGGATTTTTTGCAGACCGGGTTACTGAAAACTGGAAAATTCGTATAAGGCCTTATTTTAACTACGACAGGGTAAAAATAGAAACAGCCGAGCGTGATGAGCCTGTTATTAGCCAACAGCACCGGCATGGACTGGATTCTTATGCGATAAAAAGTATAAACCAGCATTGGTCAGCAGGCCTTTTTGGTACGTACCTTACATACAACGGACGGAATATCAGGCACGAATTTATTATGAGTCCGGGCATTGAATATTCTATTTTTCCCTATGAATTAGCTACAAGGAAGTCTATCACCTTTACCTATCAGGTAGGTTACGGATATTATGATTATTACAAAGAAACTATTTTCGGTAAAAACCAGGAAAATTTATTTAATCATGAGTTTGAGGGCGTAGTAAATATTCAGCAACCTTGGGGGAGCATTGAAATGGGACTTGAAGCTTCGCAATACCTTCACGATTTGAAACGCCGCAGGGTCGAATTTTTCGGACATACTTCCGTAAGACTTTTTGAAGGATTTTCTTTGCAATTTCTGGCGGTTTACGACGTAGTAAGGGATCAGCTTTCCTTACCAAAGGGAGAGGCAACTCTGGAAGAAATCTTGCTAAGACAGCGGGAGTTGGCAACCGATTATAATTTTTCCACTTCAATTGCCATAACATACACTTTTGGTTCAAAATTTACCAATATCGTGAATACAAGGTTTTAAAACATTCCGCGATGTAACAATTGCAAATGATAGTTTTTCTGGATTGAAATGTTTGTGATTAAAATTTCCAGATTTGTTTTTATCATTTGTTGGATTTGACGTATTTTGTAATTGGTCTTAATTAATACCTTATACAATATGAGTTCAATTGAAATGAAAAGGAAAATTTTTATTCTTTTACTTGTCTTTATTCAACTTACCGTATTTTCCCAAACGCCAGAACTTGAATTTACACAGGTTGTAAATGGATTTAAACAAAAAGTTAACGGTGATGATTTCAGTTATCATTCTTCTATACCACTGGCAAAAGAGTGCATGCTTATTCGTGCTACCGATGGCAACTCTGCTATGGAATGGGAGACTGCTTCTGTTCCGGAAAAAACTGATAAGAAGTCGGTAACTTTTGTCTGGCTGGCAGGAATTGGCTCTTCGCCAGGAAGGGCACGTTTCGATGTGCAGGTAAACGATGAAGATAAATTTTCGTTTTGGGCCGATGGTTCAGATAATTGGGAGCAGGAAACAAGCGACGGTTCTAAGCTTTTTTTCCAAAAGGACATGATCGATCAGCACGGCGACAGGTTTGGTTTTATGTACCTGCAAATTCCGATGCACCTCGTTGAAAAAGGAAAACCACTCAGAATAAAGGTGACGGGAGGCAAATTTGATAAAACTTCCTGGTATATGACGTTTAAATTTCCACTTAAAAATGGCTTGACTTTTAAAACGTTACCAGCCGTTTTTTCTACAGAAGGATCGCAAAAACAACTGGGTGTGGCCGGTGTTTTGCATTTTGGAGAACCGGTTGATGCCCGCATTTTTATCGACGGGCGGCTTTCCAAAGAAACTCCCCTTCGTTTTGGATACAATTATATTCGCATCGGATTGCCAGTAGTAAATGAAGAAAAAACATTTTCCTGGCGGTTGGAAGCCGGCGATTTTTTTGAAACCGGAAGGCTGAATTTGCAACCTGTCAGGAAATGGCGGGTGAATTTTGTACAACATTCACACACCGACATTGGATACACGCGTCCGCAAACCGAAATTCTGGGCGAACACTTACGTTTTATTGACTATGCGCTTGATTACTGCGATTTGACAGATAATTATCCTGATGATTCCAAATTCAGATGGACCTGCGAGGCATCCTGGGCTGTGGACGAGTACCTTAAAAGCAGGCCTGCATCTCAGGTTGAACGGTTTAAACAAAGGGTAAAAGAAGGCCGGATAGAACTTACCGGAATGTATTTCAATTTCGACGAGTTGCCTGATGAACAAATTTTGGCGGCCTCGCTTCAACCCATTAAAAAGTTTCATGAAAACGGAATGGAAGTGAAAGTGGCCATGCAAAACGATGTGAACGGAATTGGCTGGTGTTTAAACGATTATTACAGCAATTTGGGTATTAAATACCTGAACATGGGAACCCACGGGCACCGGGCATTGATTTGTTTCGATAAACCCACGCTTTTCTGGTGGGAATCACCCTCGGGGAAAAGAATGCTGGCCTACCGTGCAGAACATTACATGACCGGGAATACGGTTTTTAAAATTCATGCCGGTGATTTTAACGTATTCGAAAATGAATTACTCAATTATCTGGTTAATCTGGATGAAAAAGGTTATGAATATGATTTAATTTCCATTCAGCATTCGGGCTACCTTACTGACAATGCACCGCCATCCACCCATGCTTCCGAAATGATAAAACAATGGAATGAAAAATATACCTGGCCTAAATTAAAAACGGCCACTTCAACTGAGTTTTTCGTGGAAATGGAAATAGAGCATGGAAATAATTTTCAGGTTATCAAGGGTGCTTGGCCCGACTGGTGGACTGATGGGTTTGGTGCATCGGCCCGCGAAGTTTCTGCTGTAAGGTCAGCTCAGACCGATTTAATGGCAAATACTGCTGCACTTTCTATGGCTGTTTTGCAAAATTCGCCACTTCCTGAAAATATTCACGACCGTATCCGGGCAACTAATGAAGCTTTGCTTTTTTATACCGAACACACTGTAGGATACCACGGCAGTGTCAGGGAGCCGTTTCATAAAAATACGATGGAGCAGCGTGCACTGAAAGAATCGTATGCATGGGAAGCCGGACGACGTGCCAAAATGCTGGGTGAAGAAGCCCAGGGATTGCTGCAAAGTCATATTCTGCGCGAAAAAGAACCTGCTCTGGTCGTTTACAATACCCTGAACTGGAAGCGCAGCGGGCTTTTTACTGTTTACATCGACCACCAGATTTTGCCGAGATATAAAAATTTCAGAATGCTTGATTTGAATGGAACAGAAGCGAAAGCCCAGCCAGTAGAGCACCATTCCGACGGAACTTACTGGGCTGTTTGGGTGGATGATGTGCCGGCCTTTGGTTTTAAAAAATACCGGATTCTGGTGGATGAGAATGCCACCAATCAGGAATTCAGGGAAATTACATCAGAAGTTGATATACTGGAAAATGAATGGTACCGCATTGAACTGGATAAAAAGAGAGGAGCAATTTCAGGTTTGTTCGACAAGGAACTTAACCGCGAGCTGACAGACGCAAAAGCTGAATGGAAATTAGCCGAATTCATTTATGAAACGCTTGATAACCGGACTCAATTGGAAGCTTTCAAATTGGACAATTATAACCGGGAACCATTGGACAGCGTTTGGCTCGATGCTTTTGAAAAAGGGACTGTCTGGAATACGGTTCGGTTTAAGGGGAATACCAGGGCAGCCAACCGCCCCGGAACTTACAGTTGTGAAATCAGGTTATTCAATACTTCCAAACGAATTGATTTCGTTTATGAAATTGAAAAGAAGATGGTTACCGAACCGGAAGGTATTTACATTTCATTTCCTTTCGCAATGGAAAATGGGGAATTATCATTTGATGTTCAGGGAGGTGAAATCAGGGCTGGCAAAGACCAGATTCCCGGGTCGGCAAACGACTGGAACACGGTGCAGAATTATGCCCGTCTGGCAAATTCGGAAGCTCAGGTAGTTGTCAGTCCGAAAGAAATTCCGCTGATGCAGTTTGGAGGTATAAACACCGGCAGATACAAAGCTGGTGCAGTCCCCGAGTCAACGCATATTTATGGCTGGCCCATGAATAATTACTGGACTACCAATTTTAACGCCGAACAACATGGAGGGCACACCTGGAGTTATTCAATGACGGGTTTCATTGGTAATTCAACCCTGGATGCTGTACGTTTCGGTTGGGGAAACCGGGTTCCTTTTCCGGCGCGTGTTATACCGGGCGGCGGAAGAGGAGACGAAATTTTTGAAGCTTCGTTTATTTCGGGCTGGCCTGAAAATGTGCTTGTAGTTTCGGCTATTCCGCTCGAAAACCAAAAAGGGGCAATCCTTCATGTGCGGGAAATCTCCGGTTTGTCGTGCAGTTTTTCCTTAAGAAATGGGTTAACAGACCATGAATTAACTTTATATGAAATAAATGTCCTGGGAGAAAAAATTCCGGATGGATCCCCGGAAATAAAACCGTTTGAATCGAAATTTTTTCAAATTAATTTTTAGCCCCAATTATTGATAAAAAACTCAATCTATAAAAAACTCTGCTAAAAACGATATGATGAAACAGTTATTACTTATTTTCTTGATTGGAATGATGGCATTTGCTTCAAATGCCCAGCGTGTAAAAAAGTCTGAGAGAAACAATTATTACCGGCTGCTGGCCGGTTCGGACAACTCAGGTAAATTTAGAACTGAAATCATTTCTGATATCGATGCAAATTGGGAGAAATGGAACGAACGCGGTTACAATTTTGGTTTTAATCCTCAGAATACTCCCATGTACACTAATGTGAACGGAATTCTAAGCACGCCTTATATGATTCAGGTTCGAGGCAATGAAAACGAAAGAAACCGCAAGCGCTGGGGCTACCATGTTTTTGAAGGATATGCCTCAGATGATAAATCGAGGATTACGATGCTGGTTAACAAACATGTGGAAGAAGAAAAGGCAGTAGCAGAATTGTATTATTACGGAACGGTTTACAATCACTCTGCAGATGCATACAACTGGTTTCGAATTGGTTCCGATGTAAGGCAGCATTCCTTTCTTTTTAGCCGCGACAAAGCCATTTTTTATGGATCGCTGAAATTGTCAAATGCGCTGACTTTGGGACAGATTGGCCAGGACAACCTAAGGAAGGAAAAGCCTGCAGGTGACGATGAACAGCATTATGCAGAAAGCGCCAGGCATGTAAATTTTAAAGCGATGAAAGAGAGTGAGGACGGAACGATTTTTTATGATAAAGATAACGACATTGTTGTGGTGAAAATTAATGGAACCTGGATGAAACTGGCTGTTGAACCTTTGCCCGAAAATGTGAGATATGATTTCGACAACTAAAGGAAAAGATGTGTTCAGTTTTTCGGTAATTCGAACCAAAACAACGATCCTCCTCCTTCTTTTCCAGAGCTTTCCAATCCCACTGCTCCGTCCAGTTTTTCAACAATGCGTTTTACAATGGAAAGTCCAAGGCCATAGCCACTAGCTTTATCCGGAACCAAGCGAACATATTTTTTGAAAAGTTTTGATTGATTCTCAGGTGCAATTCCATCGCCATTATCCTGTATCCAAAATCTGATCATTCCGTTGCTACTATTATTAACTCCTACCTGAATTACCGGCGGAGTGCCTCCGTATTTTATAGCATTGGTGAGGTAATTTACCCAAACCTCTTCAACCCAGGATGCATACCCAATTGCGGTTGACCATTTTTCAGGAGCAGAAATCTGAGCATTATTTTTCATTATTAAATCTTTTACCTGGTTTTTAGCACCGGCAAAAATGAGTTTCATATCCAGAGGTTTTCGCTCAATTTCCTGATGGCTAACCGTTGCCAGTATCAAAAGTTCGTGGGTAATATGCATGGCTTTTTGGGAAGCTTCTTTTATCATTCCTGCAAATTCTTTAATGGATGTTGCATTTCCATCATTTACACTTTCTTCAATTATTTGTGAGGAAGCATAAACTGAACCCAATGAATTTCGCAGATCGTGAGCAACGGTATGCGCAAATGAGTCGAGATCCTCAATTAACCGGCCACGTTTTTCAATTTCGTATTTAAGTTTTTGTTCTGTTTTTTTCAGCGAAGTTATTTCATTAATTTGCAGCAAGTGACCCGAAAATTTCTGATTTCGATCGTAAACGGGGGTAATTCTTATTTGGTAATAATTTTGTAGCTGGGTATCGCTGGTTTCAATTTCTACCAAATTTCCTTTTTCTTCTGCCAGTGCTGCAATCAATTCTTCGTAGCCGGCAAATACCGCGGCAAAACGTTTTCGAACCATAGGCTTTGTCTGAAAATTGAAGATTTGTTCAACAGCAGGATTATAATCTTCAATAAATCCTTCGGAATTAACCACAATAACTCCGTCGCTCATGGTATCAATGAGTTTGTTCCGGGCGAATGGTACCAAATCGAACATCCGATACTTTACAATGCCAAAGGTAATTACAAGTCCTGTGAAAACGAAAAGGACAGGAGTCCAGTCGAAACCGGGTATTGGGTTCAATCCGGTAATATACATCAGGTTTCCTGCAAGTGGAATAAGTGTGGCAATAAGCAATGTACTTACCTGTGACCGGTAATAGGCCGTAAATTCGTATATAGAACGAAACAGATTGTACAAGCCGGCAAAAATTAATGTAATGGAATACGACCAAAAAATCCAGAACCAGATTCCGTGTTCAATAACAATCATACTTTGGTCTGTGCTGAGGGTAACATTTTTCCAAACCAGATCGTGATATTCGCTGGTAAGAGCAAGCGGAACAGTTACAAAAGGAATAACTGAAAGCGCTGCCAGATTCCGGGGCGTAATAATATGGTATTTTTGACTGAAAGCAGTTGTAAATAAAAAGTAGAATACAGGCAGAAAAGAAATGCCCAGATAAGAAAGTTGAGACCATAATTTTTTGGTCTCCAAGTCAGTAGCCAAAAACTCAACCCCGTAGGTAAATGCCCAAATTGCAGCCAAAATCTCAATATAAATGAGGTACATCACTTCACGCGATTTTTTATACCTCCACAAAATGGCCACAGTGCCCAAAGCTACAGCCACCGCCAAAAATTCAATAATACTAATCTTTGGTATGGTTTCAAAACTAATATGGATAAATGAACCTAACATCTGATTTCAGGGGGCAAAAATAAATCATTTTCTATCAATATACTTTTTGTCCGGGTTTAATTTATGCTGTTTTTTTTAAGTAATTAAAATTCTTAAAATGATTATGAATATGCCTGCTGAAAAAATCTTGCATTTAAATCTTCCAGGCACATAACAATACATGTTATTTAGGATTTCAGTATTTTCTGAAAGTGAGAAAAAATGTTTTAAATTATTTCCTTTTAGAATCAGTGTTGAAAAATCATAAACAAATGCAAAAAAAACAATAAAAGCACTATCGAGAAACAGCGAAAGTTCTTTATTTTCCAGCCTAAATGAACTTACTTTTAAAAGTTCCCTCATGTAAACTACAACAAAAGTTTCAAAAAAACCTATGGAAACCACAAAAACGAAAATTTTCAGTTCACAATTAAAATTCAGAAAAAGCAAACATTTTTAAAGAGATTGAGTAATTTGGTCATAAAGTTTGAAATTCAGTTGCTAAATCAAAAAATGAAATAACATGGCACATCGAAACATTTCACGTCGCAGGGCCATTAAAACTGCTTCTGTCGGAGCTTTGGGAACCATGGCCATACACCCGTTCACAACTTTAAAATTCACCAACGTTTCGAAACTTGCTTTATTGGGAGGCGAAAAGGTAAGAAATGCCTCCTGGCCAGAGTGGCCGGTTTGGGAAAAGTCGGCTGAACAAGAAGTGATTGAAATGCTCCGCAGCGGCCGTTGGTGGCGGGGCAGGGGAGAACATGTTTCTGAATTTGAAACAGAATATGCCCGTTTAATGGGAGCAAAACGTTGCCTGGCAACCGCAAGTGGAACAACTGCACTTCTTGTGGCGCTTCATGTTTTGGGCGTGGATGCCGGTGATGAGGTGCTGGTTTCACCTTACACTTTTATTGCCACCTACAATGTGGTTTTTATGAACAAAGCCTTGCCGGTTTTTGTGGATACCGATCCTGAAACGTTTTTAATCAATCCGGCTAAATTGGAGGAACGAATAACCGATCGGACTTCTGCCATTCTTCCGGTGCATATTTACGGGTTACCGGTTGACATGGACAAGGTGAATGCAGTGGCCAAAAAGCATAATCTGAAAGTGGTGGAAGATGCCTGCCAGGCCTGGTTGGGAGAATACAAAGGCAAAAAGCTGGGAACACTGGGCGATTTGGGCTGTTTCAGTTTTCAAAATTCCAAGAACCTGCCTGCCGGAGAAGGCGGTGCAGTGCTGGGAAATGATGATGAACTAATGGATCGCTGTTATTCATTTCATAATTGCGGAAGACCTTTTGG
>JAZBNQ010000390.1:0-3809 GCA_036350775.1 Mariniphaga sp. | reverse complement strand
TGCCCGGATTTTTGGAGAAAAACAACATTCCGCCCGAAAGCTCTCAAAAATCAGAACTGATTCAACAACTTATTTCTGATGGCAACAAAGATATTGTTGACCAGGATATCCGGGGAGGTTTACATTTCAACGGGAATTTTAAAAATGCCCGCGATTTGGAAAATGCGCTGAATAAACTTTCAGAAAGCAAATACAGCGAACTCGTTCAAAAAGAAAAGCAGCTTGTACTTGAAATTTTCGAGGAAGTGTTCAACCACAAAGCATTTACGGGCCGGTCGGGTACTTTTTATTCCTACGAAGGGTTGGGCTCCATTTACTGGCATATGGTTTCGAAGCTGCATTTGGCCGTGCAGGAATGTTGCCTGAAAGCCATTGAAGAGGGTGCCGGTGAAAAAATTACCGGTCGTTTGCTTGACCACTACTACGAAATTGAAGCGGGAATCGGCGTGCATAAATCACCTGAGTTGTATGGTGCATTCCCCACCGACCCGTACTCGCACACGCCGATGCATCGCGGCGCCCAGCAACCCGGAATGACAGGCCAGGTGAAGGAAGACATTTTGGTCAGGTTTGGTGAGCTGGGAGTTTTTGTAAATGATGGAAAACTGTGTTTCAATCCATGGCTTCTGCGAAATCTGGAATTTCTTAATGAAGAACAAACTTTTGAATACCGAAATTGGCAGGGCGATTTCAGAAAAATAAAACTTTATAGCAAACAACTGGCCTTTACATATTGCCAGACACCAATTGTTTATTCGCTTTCGAAAACAGAAAACATAACTGTTTATTTCGTCGATGGCCGTAAAAAAACCGTGCTGGGCAAAACACTGAGCCGGGAAATCAGCAGCGAAATATTTGAGCGAACCGGAGCTGTTGAAAAATTAGAAGTTTCAGTCTCAATAAACAAATAAAAATGAGCGACTATACTGGTAAATTATCGATTAAGGAAAAAATTGGTTACGGACTGGGAGACACCGCTTCGCACTTTGTGTGGGACATGGTAGGATTCTGGATACTGATTTTTTATACCGATACTTTTGGAATATCAGCTGCTGCTGCAGGAACCATTATGCTGATTGCCCGGTTCTGGGATATGGTTAGTGACCCGTTAATGGGCATTATTGCCGACCGGACCAACACCCGTTGGGGAAAATTTCGTCCCTATTTGCTTTGGATGGCACTGCCTTACAGTATTTTAGCAGTTCTTACTTTTTCAACACCCGATATCGGCGACACCGGAAAAGTGATTTACGCCGGGGTAACCTACCTGTTGCTCATGACCGTTTTTACAGCCATAAACCTTCCGTATTCTTCGTTGGGGGCGGTAATGACTTCTAACTCGTATGAAAGGGCCGGGTTAAATTCCTACCGCTTTATTTTTGCGTTTGTGGGGCAGTTTATCGTTACCGGAACTGCGCTTTACCTGGCCAATTTTTTTGGGAAAGGCAACAACGCCAAAGGGTACCAATATACTTTGATGCTATTTGCAGCAATCAGTTTTGTGCTGTTTATGATTACTTTCAAATCTACAAGAGAGCGAATTCAGCCACCTTCCAAACAGCAGAAAAATCTGAAACAGGATATTAAAAACCTGTTTAAAAACCGACCCTGGGTCATTCTGTTTTTTGTGGGAATTATTTCGTTTGTGATGTTCGCCTTGCAAAACCTTTCCATTGCCTATTATTTCAAATATTATATCGGAAATGAAGAAAATGTTCAACTGTTTAACGTAATTGGTACGGTTGCTTTAATCCTTGGCATTCCTTTCTCCAAACCACTGGCAGAGCGTTTTGGGAAACGAAATGTATATATGGCCAGCTCCCTGCTTTCGGGCCTGTTTTTTATTCTATTGTATCTTCCGGGAAATGAAAACATCTATTCCGTTTACATCCTGAATATTTTGGCTAAATTTACTTATGCACCGGCCGTTCCTTTGCTTTGGACCATGCTTGCCGATGCGGCAGATTATTCTGAATGGAAGTTTGAACGGAGGGCCACCGGCCTGGTTTTTTCGGCGGCAACATTTGCACAAAAGGCAGGCTGGGGAATTGGAGGCGCACTTGCCGGCTGGATGCTTGCGTTGTTTCAATTTGTTCCCAATGTGGAGCAGTCGGCCACTTCCATCAACGGTATAAAACTGATGATTTCCGTATTTCCCGGTGTTCTGTATATGTCGTGCGCCATTTTGCTTTGGTATTATGCCATTGACCATAAAACCTGTCTTCAAATGGAAAAAGAACTGGATCAGCGAAGAAGAGAATCATAAAAACATTAGATAATGAGAGCGATGCAATCTGAAAAAATTAATAAAATCACTGATGAACTAAGAAAGATTCTTATGATCCTGATTTTATTTATGTCGGCTTTGCTGATTGTTTCATGTTTGCAAAGTCCTGACAGTACCAGCAAAACTGCAGCCGGGATTTTAGGTAATCCCAAATATCCGGCCATTTCGTATGGTGGTTATCGCGAAAACACGAGAGACGTTCAACCTACCACTCCACAACTGAAAGAAGACATGAAAATTTTATCGGCCATGGGAATCAAGCTGCTGCGCACTTACAACGTTCATCTTGCCGAAGCTGCCAATCTGCTGGAAACCATCAGTCAGTTGAAAAAAGAGGATCCCGCATTTGAAATGTACGTGATGCTGGGCGCGTGGATTGACTGCAAAAATGCCTGGACCGACCAGCCCGACCGCATAAGAAACGAAGAAAGTCCGAGAAATGCAGTGGAAATAGCCCGCGCAATTGAGCTTACGCAACAATACCCCGACATTGTAAAAATTATTGCTGTGGGTAATGAAGCCATGGTGCATTGGGCCTGGGATTATTATGTAGAACCCGCAATTATCCTGAAATGGGTAAATCATTTACAGAGCCTGAAAAAGAATGGCGCTTTGCCCGAAACGTTATGGATTACCAGTTCCGATAATTTTGCATCGTGGGGTGGCGGAGGAAGTGAGTATCATTTGGAAGAACTGAACGAACTCATCCGGGCCGTTGATTTTATTTCGATGCACACTTACCCCATGCACGATACGCATTACAACCCTGAATTCTGGGGAGTGCCCGAAAATGAGAAAAATCTTTCCGATTTGGAAAAAATTGATGCAGCCATGCTCCGGGCGCGGGATTATGCCATTTCGCAATACGAAAGCGTGGTAACTTATATGAAAAGTCTTGGTGTAAACAAACCCGTTCATATTGGCGAAACCGGCTGGGCTTCTGTTTCCAACGAACATTACGGAGATGAAGGTGCAAGGGCTACCGATGAATACAAATCGGCAAAATACTACTATCTGATGCGTGAGTGGACAAATTCAAACGGAATCAGTTGCTTTTATTTTGAAGCATTTGACGAAAAATGGAAAGACGCTGCAAACCCGCTGGGGTCGGAAAACCATTTCGGTTTAATAAACCTGCAATCTGAAGCTAAATATGCCTTATGGGATTTGGTGGATACAGGTGTTTTCAGTGGTTTAATCCGAGACGGGAAACCCATCACCAAAACATACAACGGAGATAAAGATTCCCTGATGCAGGATGTAAAAGTGCCGCCAACTTTAATCGAAATCATGGAAAGTAATTAACTAAAATTCAGTAAAATGAAAACTATCATATCAAATCTGATATTTTTTTTTCTCACCGTATTTTTCATGAGTAGTTGTATGAATACAAATAAACTTGAAGTGGAAGTTTTTGAAACTTCGGCAAACGGCAATAAACTTAATCAAATACATGAGTTTCAAGTAGAAGATACTGTTGTTAAAATTTCCATTCTGCCCGGTGAAGAATTTCAAACCATTA
>JAZBNQ010000389.1:0-2710 GCA_036350775.1 Mariniphaga sp. | reverse complement strand
CCTTTGGCATCAATGTATTTCCAGTTTCCTTTGCGAATGGAAAAATGGCCGTTCAGCGAATGGTGGATAGTGGCTTCGCGCAAGGGCTTTTTATAATTTTCATTCAGGAGGACAGGGAGAAAGCTGTAACTGTCGTGCGCTTCGTTTCCTGAAAGTTCATGCCCCAGCAAATTGGCAACCGTGGCATAGAGGTCGGTGGTGCAAATAACCTCGTTTGAAACTGAACCGGCTCTGACTTTTTGCGGCCAGGTTACAATAAACGAAACCCGGTGGCCGCCGTCGTAGGAATGCGATTTGCGCCCTTTGTATCCGTTACTGGTTTTGTGGTCGTAAGCGATTTCCTGTTCAATTGGAAAACCGTGCGGTGAACTGCCGTTGTCGGAGGTCAGAATAATGATTGTATTTTCATAAAAACCTTTTTCTTTTAATGCCTGGACAATCCGATTTACAGTTGCATCGCATTCCATTACAAAATCGCCGTATTTGCCGGCATTGCTTTTGCCCAGGAATTCATCGTTAGGAACCACCGGTGTGTGTGGTGCAGCCCACGGAAAATAGAGAAAAAATGGTTTTCCAGCATCCTGCTTTTGAATATATTCCACAGCTTTTTGCGTAATATCAGGCATCACATTTTTGGCTTTGAAGCCAGGAACGGTAAGCCCCGTTCGGCCGCCTTCATCTGTAATTTCGGTTGGAATACCCTGTGCCATCTGGTTTTCAACATACAAATAGGGAGGCATATCCAGCGAAGCCGGAATTCCGAAGAAATAATCGAACCCGGCACTATTCGGACCCGCCAGAATGGGTTTCGAATAATCTATTTTTGCGTTGTCTTCCTGCCAATTGTCGGTAAGTTGAACACCCGGTTCTTTGGTTTGCCAGTTCAGCCCCAAATGCCATTTGCCAATACAGGCGGTGTTGTAACCGTAATCTTTCAAAAGAGAGGCAACCGTTGGCGTACTTTCTTCAATTAAAACGGGAGAACTGCCCCAAAGAACCCCCGATTTCAGGCGGGAACGAAAAGCGTAAGTTCCGGTTAAAATACCATATCTGGTGGGTGTACAAACGGCTGAACTGGTGTGCGCGTCGGTAAACAGCATTCCATCCTTTGCCAGGGCATCCATGGCAGGAGTTGGAATCTTCGAATCCGGATTGTAACAGGTCAAATCGCCCATTCCCATATCATCGGCCAGCAGGTAAACAATGTTGGGCCTCTCCGGTTTCTGTTGATTTTCAACTTTGCAACCTCCCCAAAATGTAACAGCGGTAATTGTTGCAATAAGAATTATAATTTCTTTTTTCATGGTTCAACTAGCAATTGAAAAAATAACTTTAAACCCTAAACTCATAACTTTGAACTTCTTACAAAGGCCTCGCTACCATAATTCCGGTGGCCGATTTGCTGCTCAGCAAATATTCTTCTAAAGTTTCTTCTGAAAGCACCACTTTTTCGGCTGCTGAAGAAGCATGCAAAAGATGAATTCGCCCGGCTTTCCGCACCAGGATTCCCATGTGTGAAATGTCAAGACCTTCAATGCTTGTGGTAATGCCCACAATGTCGCCGTCCATGAGTTGGTCCTCCACTTCGGCCAGTTTTTCTTCGGGAATGTAAAAGTGCTGCCGCGAATTGATGTCGCTTTCTTTTTGAACGATGATTGTTAGCAGTTTACTGCTGTCTTTTAACTGCCGGTAACTATCCGGGTGGGTGCTCATAAAATTAATTTCTTTTGGATAAGGAGTGGTCCCGATTTCTTTGGAAAGATTTCGCACCAGCTTTTTTTGCTGGTTGTCGAAAATCCAGTCGGTAGTGTAATGCAGGCGCGAGGGGTAACCTTCAATTTTTCCGCTGCGGTAGCGCACATTTTTCAGTTCTTTGGTAAACTGCTCAAATGTATGTTCATCGCTTTGAATGGTTTTGGCCAGCGCCAGGCCGTTTTCCACCAGCGTGGTGCAGTCCAGCCCACGCAGGTTTACTACCAATTGTTCCTCCTCTCCTTGTTCAAGTGTGTGAGCAACATAGGGAGTTCCTTCGAAATAAGTTCCAAGTTTCACCATCAAAACCGATGTGGGTGAACTTTTTTCATCTGCAAATAACTCCAAAATCTGCTCCACGATTTCCTTGTCTTCATCCGTAGAAATGACCTTAAATTTTTCGGGCTCACTGTTTCCTTTAAATGTGCAGCTTGCCAGCAGGAAATAAAATACGCCCAACGTTATTAGTCGCATAATGAATTTAATTTTGAATAAATACTATTTCGTAATTCCCGGCCAGTCGTCGGTTCGGAACGGATTGGCAGGCAACCCTTCCTTATTGTACAGATTCACATCATCCGGATTATTGGCCCAGCCATAGCGTACTGAAACGGGATTTGAAACTTCTTCGGAATAAACCACTACTGTTTCGTCATCAACCAGTTCGGCTTTGGCCCAGTGAAATTCCCGGTCAGGCCCGGCAATGGTAAATCCTTTCAGATAACCATAGCGATCTTTTATTTCCAGTCCCGATCCTGTTTCAGAAAATGTAACAAAAGCTTTCCCATTTTTAAATTCCACAGATTCAAACATTGGACCTGAATGCACCACATCTTTTCCGTAAGCAATTTTGTAAGCATTTAGAGCCAGACGTTTTCCCACATCTTGCTTGTTGCGTGGATGAATATCGTCGGCTTCGCCAATGTCGATGGCCAGCGCCATTCCGGTGTTGGGCAGT
>JAZBNQ010000388.1:0-3198 GCA_036350775.1 Mariniphaga sp. | reverse complement strand
ATTCCGACAATAAATCCACCAGAATGTTGTCGTCGTTTCCGGTGTACAGTGCCATGTCGTCTGCCCTGCCCGATTCGGCTAGGCCACGCACCACATCCAGCGTTAGATAACGGTTGAACGGCGCCATTTTAATGGCGATGACGTTTTCAATCCGAGCAAACTCACGCCAGAAATCCACGTCCAGTTTTCGTCCGCCCACAGCAGGCTGCAGGTAAAAACCGATAACCGGAATAATTTGGGCCACTTCCCGGCAATGTTCCAGAATTTCATTGTTTGAGGCTTCAGCAAAAGCAGCCACGCTAAGCAAAACCGCATGGTAACCGGTTTGCAGCGCCAGTTCAGCCTCGGCAACCGCCTGCCTGGTTTTTCCAATCACACCGGCAATGCGAATCACAGGTTTATTATTTTCTATTTCGAATTGATTAAACTCCTCCCGGGCAATTTCCAAAACCGGTTTATACAAATTGAATTCCGGCAACCGGATTTCAAACTGTGTGGTGTGCACACCAACCGCCACCCCGCCGGCCCCGGCATCGAGATAATACCGCATCAGGGCACGCTGCCGGCGGTCGTCCAGCTTCCGGTTTTTATTCAATGCCAGCGGAAGCGCAGGGATGACAACTCCTTTTTGCAAAAGAATAAGCCTCTCCCCAGCCCTCTCCGGGGAGGAGCCTCCCTTAATCCCTCCAAAGGAGGGAGATGACTGAGTGCTACTTTTATCTTTCATTGCAAAAAATATTAATGTAAAATATCCAATAAGGAATAAGAAATCAGAAAGTTATTGCCCTTTTTCAGTATTTCCTAACCCTTTCTTATTCTTTATTCCTTATTTTTTATTTCTTATTTTTTTATTCCTCATATTCATAGTTGTATAGAATGAGTAATTCCTTCGGGAAGTCCCGATAGCTATTGGGAGGGAGGGGCTACTAATACTTCCCGTCTCTTACCTCAAAATGTGTGGGTTTGCCCAGCAGCTTTTTATCCTCTTCCATCCAGCGGGCGGTCCATTCTATTACTTTTTGAACTGAAACCTGCGGCTTACCAAATAACCTGAAAGCATTTTCCGCATTGCTCAGCAGGGCCGTTTCAGCTTCAGTGCCGGTAAACTGCACCTCTTTTTTAAACAGTTTGCCAAACTCAAGCGCCACATCCCGCACGCGCAGGGTTTCACCGCCGGTAATATTCAGAACTGTAGCCGGACTTGCAACCTGTTCAAGGGAACGAAGCACCATATTATTGGCATCGCCCTGCCAAATCACGTTAAACCAGCCCATCGTCAAATCCACAGGTTGACTGTTTTTCACTTTGGTGGCAATATCCACCAGCACGCCGTAGCGTGGCTCTACCGCGTAATTCAGCCTTATGAGTGCTACAGAAGTTTTGTATTTCCGGCTTCCATATTCAAACATCCGTTCGCGACCCAGGCACGATTGTGCATATTCCCCAACCGGTTCAGGTTGGTCAGATTCTTTTGAACCACCTGATTCAACCGGTACCAGCGGATAAACACAACCGGTGGAATAGGCCACAATCCTTGAATCCTTAAAATATTCGGCCACCATTGCAGGCAGGTAGGAATTCATGGCCCAGGTCAGCGCGAGGTTATCTTCAGACCTAAACTTCATTCCGGCCAGGAAAAATACATTTTTCACTTTGGGCAGGTTTTCCAGAAACTGCCGGTCCAGCAAGTCACCCTGAATGGTTTCAATACCCCGGGTTTCAATTAAATCTTTTTCTGCCGGATTGCTGAAACGGGAAACTCCGATTATCCTCTTTTTTACACCGGCCTCCAAACAGGCCCGCTTGGTCATGTGCGCCAGCGAGGGACCTATTTTACCGGCTATTCCCAAAAATAAAATATCGCCGTCAAGTCGTTTAAACAACTCTACGGTTTCTGCCGAAGGACGGGATAAAAGCTCCTCCAGTTCTTCTTCGTTTGCTATTTTTTCAGGGAAATCATTCATCGCTTACAAAAACTTTTATAATGAACCTGACCTGGGCAAGCCAGAAAAAACAAAAATCAAATTTAAAAAGAAACTAAATCCCAAATATGAATGACCAAAATTTCAAATTTCAAAGCGCCTGCAGATATCCAATAATCCGGCTGTACATCAGGTAAACCATCAGGCTGATTAAAATAAAACCAAAAATAGCCAGGAAGTTTTGCCACGGATTATTTTTTAACTTACCCATCACTTTTCTATTATTCAGAATCAAAAACATACCAAATGCGATTAGCGGCACCGCCAGGATAGAAGAAGCCTGGGCCAAAATCAGCGCATAAATCACATCGCCACGAAAGAAAACGGCAATGACCATTCCCAAAAGCAGGGCAATGGTGGTAAATACTTTCGGCATTTTGTCATTCATTGTCCGGCCAAGACCGAGCCCGTCAGAGAGCAATCCGCCGCCCATTACCGCATTTACCATTAATGATGAGAAAGCCGCTGCACACAACCCAATGCTGAAAATGATTTTGGCATAACTCCCGAAAAGTGATTCGAGCTGCAAGGCCATATCAGCCGCGGAATTTACGGTAATTCCCAACGGGTGCAATGCCGTTGCTGAGGTCACTATAATTAAAATTGAAATAAGCGCCAACATAAAAATTCCGGAGTAAGAATCACGAAGCCCTTTTTTCATATCGCCAACTTTCCAGCCTTTGTTTTGGGCCAGGTACGACTGGTACAAAGCGGCGTGCAACACAAATGTGGTTCCCACCAGCGCGGCAATAATATCGAGAGATTCGATCGAAAATGATCGGGGTACAAAACCACCGGCGATGTCGCTTACAGCAGGTTTTGTTAGCAACAGGTTAAAAAGGAAAGCCAGAATCATAATCATCACCAAAAACATCATCAGCTTTTCCAACAGCTTGTAAAGGTTTTTAGCCCAAAAAAGAAGTACAATGGCAGAAGGGGTAAAAATGAGTGGCCAAATCCGTTCGTCGATTCCGGTTATTCCCTGCATGGCAATACCCACGCCCAGGTTGTTTCCAAACTGAAAACTGGATGCAGCCATAAAAGCAGATATGCCGATAATCGCCGAAAACCACCTGCCGTAATTTCCGGCAATGGACTGCAGGATGGAATCGTTGCTGGTTGTACCAAACCGCGCACCCATGGAAGTGTAGATATACATTGAAATGGCAGCCAGCACAATCACCCATAAAAAGGCATACCCGTGTTCAGAGCCCAT
>JAZBNQ010000387.1:0-4843 GCA_036350775.1 Mariniphaga sp. | reverse complement strand
GAAAACGGAAGAGAAATCCGCCGGGCATTTATTCCATCCAATGAGGAACACATTTTTCTTTCGGCAGACTATTCTCAAATTGAGTTGCGGATTATGGCTGCCCTGAGTGGCGATGAGGAAATGTTGAAAGCGTTTAGTGAAGGCAAAGACATTCATGCCATTACGGCCTCAAAAATTTATAAAGTGCCGGAAAATGAAGTGACTTCAGATATGCGGCGGAAAGCCAAAACGGCCAACTTTGGAATTATTTACGGCATTTCTGCTTTTGGATTGTCTCAGCGGCTGAATATCCCGCGCACCGAAGCCAAAGAATTAATCGACGGATATTTCGAAAACTTCCCGAAGATTAAAGCTTTCATGGATAAACAGATAGAATTGGCAGGAAAGAAAGGGTATGTGCAAACAATTAAAGGACGAAAACGTTATTTAAATGACATTAATTCAGCCAATGCAGTGGTACGCGGAATGGCGGAACGAAACGCCATTAACGCGCCCATTCAGGGTTCGGCTGCAGATATTATTAAAGTAGCCATGATAAACATATTTGAAAAGTTCAAAAATGAAATGTTGAAATCGAAAATGGTTTTGCAGGTACACGACGAATTGAACTTTGATGTTTATAAACCCGAGCTGGAAAAAGTAAAACAAATTGTAAAGAACGAAATGGAAAATGCCGTTGAACTGGAGGTACCACTTACCGTGGAAATGAATGCCGCTGGCAACTGGCTTGATGCACATTAATTTTGTATGCAAAGAATTATTGAAATAGAAACAGAGGAAGATTACAGGGAAGCCCTCAATCGCTTTATCGTGTTATGTGAATCGCAGAAAACCGATGAAGACCTGAAAGAATTGCTCCTGATTACCGATTTAATGGAAAAATATGAAAGAGCAAACTGCGGGGGAAATTAAATTGCTTTTATTCATACAACCGTTGAAAATGATTCTCCAGATGTTTTCGCATGGCCGAGCGGAATTCATCTGGAGTTCCTTGTTTTAGCACATCAACCAGACCCTGGTGAGAAACGTGGGTTTTTCGTTGGATGGGTTTGTTCACAAGGCCACTGTCATATATATAATTAAACACTGGTAAAAGAATCTGCTGAAATTTTTTGAGGGTTTCGTTTTTAGCTATTTCATATAATTTGCCGTGAAATTTTATTTCATGCTCAATATCAAACAGTACATCATCCGATTTTTCAGGTTCTTTATTAATTATTCGTTCCAATTCCAAAATATCTTCTGCTGTAACATGTTTAAATATCAAATCAGCCATCCCAATTTCGATAACCAGTCTAAGTTCAAAAATATCTTTCAATGTGGTGTTGTCCAGCATACGCGGAATCATAGATTTGGCCAGGAGTGCTGAAAGATCGGGGCTTTTAATAATGGTGCCTTTGTGTTTAATCGCTTCAATAATTCCCAATGTTTTAAGACGGGTTAACGATTCACGCACAACTGTACGGCTGACTCCCATGGCATTGGCCAGTTCAATCTCTTTGGGAATCGTGTCGCCTGGTTTATATTCTTTTTTTATAAAAAAATCAATCAGGTTCATTTCAACCTTATCAACCAGGCTTCGGGTATCAATTGAAGTAAGATATTCTGCTGTTCCTTGTGAATTCATGCTTGAATTTATAATTGTTGATATTCAGTCGTAAAAAATTGACTACAAATTTCATAAAAATTTTGAAATATAAAATTAATGAATATATTTGCATCGTATTATGTATTACATAATGCAAATGTAAGTAAAATTATTAAATAAAAGTTGTAGCTTATGAAAAATTTATTTAAAAAGGTTGTCTGTTTTTTACTGGCAATATTTTTCATTCTTGCCGGAGGGCAAGCTTTTGCTCAAAAAAACATTACCGGAAAGGTAACCGATGCTACCACCGGTGAACCTCTTCCCGGCGTTTCAATTGTTATTTCAGGAACAACAATGGGAACCATTTCCGACTTTGACGGTAATTTTGATATTTCCGTTCCTGAAGAATATAACCAACTTGAATTTTCAATGATTGGTTATTCAAAAGAAGTTATTCAGCTCGACGGAACAACTACGCTAAATATTTCGATGAGTGAATCCACAACGGCGCTCGAAGAAATTGTAGTTACGGGTTACAGTACCCAGTCGCGTGCTGAAATGACGACTTCTATTTCGAAACTGGACACCAAAAACCTGGAAAGCGTACCCCGTTCCAATGCAGCCACTGCTTTGCAGGGAACCATTGCCGGGTTAAAAGTTACTCAAACCACTGGTCAGCCTGGTTCCACTCCAAGTATGGTTGTTCGCGGGGGTACCAGTTTCTCCGGAACAGGCAGCCCGTTAATTTTAATTGACGGAGTTCCCGGTTCATTTTATGCATTGAATGCCGACGATATTGCGTCGATGGAAGTACTGAAAGATGCCGCATCCACTGCAATTTACGGTGCACGCGCAGCCAACGGTGTTATTCTGGTTACAACCAAAAAAGGAAAGGCCGGAACATCGAATGTAAGTCTTAGGGCAAAATTTATAAGCAACCAACGACGCGAAGACCCGATGGAATACCTGGGGGCTGCCGACTATGTGCATTTTAACAGGTTGGCTATAAAACAGGCGCAGGATGTAATGGGTTATGCCTGGTTAAACCAGTTTTTAACAGGTGCACACGCCGCTGGAACCGGAAACAATACAACAAATTCCATTTACACTACCATGGTTTTGTCAGACGAAAACCGGTACCTGCTTGATTATGAAGGATGGCAAACCATTGAAGATCCTGTAAATCCGGGTACAACACTGATTTTCCAGGAGAATAAGATGAATGAACTATTCTATCAGGAAAGTATGGCTATGGATTATACTTTGTCTTTCGATGGCGGAAACGACAAAGGAACTTATTATTTGGGTCTTGGATTTTTAGATGACAAAGGATTGGTTTTTGGCTCTGATTTCGATCGCTATTCCGGAACTTTTAATGCATCGTATAAACTATCTGATGCTTTAAAAGTTTCATCCAACATTATTTATGCGCATTCAAATCAAACCCTTCCTTTTGACAGCGAATACAATCTTTTCCAGCGCACAGCAGGTTTGGCGCCTACTTCGCGTATTTACAACAACAATCCGGATGGAAGTCTTTCGGACGATTACCAACCCGGTACTTATCTTGGATTTGGAAACCCACTCTACTATCAGGATAAGTTTGTTCGTTACAACCTGGAGCAACGGCTGACAGGTTCAGTTCAGTTTGATTATACGTTTTTAAATGATTTTACATTTACCCTTCGTGGGAGCCACTTCACCATTAACAATTCAAACGAAGCCTTTAATAAAGCTTACCTAAATTCGGGAAGTTTGAATACCGAAAGGCGCGCTTCTGCTTCGCACGCCCGCACACTGCGCGACCAGGTAACTGCCATGCTAAACTACCGCAACTCGTTCGCCGGAGTTCATAACGTAACTGCATTGGTGGGAACGGAATATTTCAGGGAAAATTATTTTGCTTTCAGTGCAGCAACACGGCTTTCTCCAACCGATTTGATTTATACCATGAACGTGGGTTCTGAAGCTGCCGGTGTTCCGAGTTCTTCAAGAACAGGATATGAAATTGCTTCCGTTTTTGGCCAGGCCAATTACGATTTCGATTACAAATACCTGCTGGGATTTACTTTCCGCTACGATGGAACTTCGCGTTTGGGAAACAACAAATACGGTTTTTTCCCCGGAGTTTCTGCCGGATGGAATGTACATAATGAAGATTTTTTCCAACGTTCAAAAGTAAATTCAGTAGTAAGCAAACTGAAACCGAGGGTGAGTTACGGGGTGAACGGTAACATTGACATTCTGAGCAATTTCGGAGTCTTCGGAAGTTACGGACAAACAGCCGTTTACGATACGCAAACCGGTTATGCCAACAACGGGCTGCCTTTGCTCGATTTGAGGTGGGAACGTTCTACCACGCTGAACATGGGGCTGGATGTTGGTTTGTTCGATAACCGGGTGAGCCTGATTTCCGACTTCTTTATCCGCGACGTTCAGGATAAACTGGCTGGTTTGACTCTGCCACTCTGGACCGGTTTTTCATCCATTCAAACCAACAACGGTACGCTGCAAAACCGTGGTATCGAGTTGGAGGTGGATGCAAATGTGGTGAAAACATCGGATATAAACTGGAATCTCGGTCTTACTTACTATAGGGTGCGTAATTTTGCCAAACAGCTTCCGGAAAACGGTGTGGAGAAAAACAGGCAGGGCGGAACCGAAATTTACGATCCTGAAACCGGAGGAACAAAATATGTGGGCGGTTTGCAGGAAGGTGAGCGTGTAGGTTATGATATAATTACCGCTTATGTTTTTGAAGGCGTTTACAAAACACAGGCAGATATTGATGCGCATGAAGGCAGAATTGTAGAGTTTGCCACCAAAAAAGATACCCGCTTTTTGGGCGATGCCATTTGGAAGGATCTGAACGGCGACAACGTAATCAATTATCTCGACCGCGTTGTTCTTGGAAGAAGAACACCTGATTTTACAGGAGGTTTCACTTCTGATTTCAGCTATAAAAATTTCAACCTTTATGTAAAAACCGATTTTACACTTGGGCACTACCTTATTAACGGACGTCGGGTGAAGGGAATTGCGCAAACCCAGGGTAATCAAAACGGGCCACTTGAAATCAGGGATACCTGGACACCGGACAACCCGGATGCCGACATTCCGATTTTTACTTTGGTTGATCGTCAGCGCAACCACCTGGCTGCAGGTTACGACCAGGGTTCTATGGACCAAAGCAGTTCCCGCATGTGGGAGAAAGGCGATTACCTCGCCTTACGGGAGGTAACCATCAGTTACAAT
>JAZBNQ010000386.1:0-3120 GCA_036350775.1 Mariniphaga sp. | reverse complement strand
ATATACCATACATCGCTTTTGTGGTGTTTTATGCCTTTTTTCTGCTTTTTGGTGTCAATAAAGCTTCCTCCGGAGAAATTCAATGGGGTGAAAATAACCTCGTTCTGAAAGCCCCGACCGGAGAAGAATTAAACAATACTGGCGTTGCTGATTTTTCCAATTACCATTATCACGCAGGAAAAGGCATTTTTCTCCCCGGAAACGCCATGCTTTTTGTTCCCAAAGAAAATATTCAACACAACTCCTTTTTTTCGGATTATATCCGGCAATGTTTTTATTCGCAGGCTCTTTTTAGCCGGCCTCCTCCGATTTTATCATAGTTTGCTTTTGGCGCGCAGGTAAAAAATTTAATTCGCGCTGCAGATTTTGAGTTGATTTACCTGAAACTTCGAATCTGGAAATTTCACTGTTTTTTATCATTCATGTTCATTTGAAAAGCATAATTATGATTGGCCTCATAGGAATCAGTTACAAAACATCGGCTTTGGAAGTACGAGAACAATTTTCGCTGGCAAAAGAGGAAATTATTTCCTTTTCGGAGCTGTTGCAAAAAGAAACCGGTATTTCTGACCTGGTAGTTCTATCCACCTGCAACCGCACCGAAATCTATTTTTCGCAGGATAAATACGGCTTTAATCTTGCAGCTAAGCTGGTTTACAAAACCCTGAAACATTTTAAAGGAATTGAGAAAAAATACTGGCATTCGTTTTACAGCCACGCCGATGAAGATGCCGTGAAACACCTTTTCGAGGTGGCTTCTGGTGTTGATTCCATGATTATTGGAGAAGATCAAATCATTGGACAAATTAAGGAAGCATATATGTTTTGCACCGAGGCGGCGCTTACCGACGCAGTTCTGATGCGTCTTTTCCAGAAATCATTCGAGGCGGGCAAACGTGTTCGCACCGAAACCAAAATTAAAATGGGAACCACTTCGGTAAGCGGGGCTGCCGTTCAAAAATGCAACAATCTTTTTAATAATCTATCCAACAAACGGGTATTGATGATCGGAGCAGGAGAAACAGGAAGCCTGGTTTTGCAAAATTTCTATAAGAACGGAAATCCGAAAATTACCGTTAGCAACCGCACGGAAGAAAAAGCCCGGAAACTGGTCGAAAGGCACAACTGCACGCTTCTTCCGTTTGAGCAAATGCCGAGTCATTTGTTCCTTTACGACATTGTTATCGTGGCAACCGGTTCGAAAACGCCGCTGGTATCTCGCGATATGGTGAAACAGTCGCTGGAAACACGGAGAAACGAACAACAGGTTTTTATTGATATTTCTGTTCCGCGAAACATCGAAAAAAGGATAGAAGAATTGGAGGCAGTTCAACTTTTTACTATTGACGATTTCAATGAAATTATCCATTCCAATATGGAAAAGCGAAAAGATAGCCTGGCAACTGCACATGAAATTATTGAAGAAATTGTTGGAGAGTTTTCCGAATGGCTTGCCAGTCGGTCGCTAAAACCTGCAATTCAGGCTATTACCTACAACTTGCAAAAAATTTCCAAAGAGGAGGTTTCCGGATACAACAAAGTGGATTCTGAAGAAATTCAATTGGCCATCAATGAATTTTCGAAACACCTGGCCCAGAAATACACCCGGCTGTTTATCAAAAATCTAAAAGAGATGACGGCCAACGGAAAAAAAATTGATACCTTGAAACTGGTCAACGAACTTTTTAGCATCAGCGAATAACTGTTTTCATGGAGAAAAAAACCGTAAAAATTGGCACGCGGGGCAGTCAGCTTGCCCTGTTTCAAGCCGAATTAACAAAAAAATTTCTGCTGGAAAAATTTCCCGGAATTGAAGTGAAAATTGTAATCATTAAAACCAAAGGCGATAAAATTCTGGATGTGGCCCTTTCCAAAATCGGCGATAAAGGCCTGTTTACCAAGGAAATTGAAAATGCCCTTTTGGCCGGTGAAGTGGACATGGCTGTGCACAGCCTGAAAGACCTTCCTACTGCACTGCCCGAAGGATTGAAGCTTGGCGCTGTTCTGGAACGAGCAGAATATCGCGATGCGCTGGTGAGTAAAGACGGAAGAAAACTGCACGAGTTGACTGAAAACGATGTTATTGCCACCTCGAGCCTGCGCCGGAAAGCCAGTCTGCTGCGGTACAACAAAAATTTTCAGATTGTTGATATTCGCGGAAATGTAAATACCCGTTTGCGAAAAATGGAGGAAGGGTATTGCGATGCAATGATTATGGCTGCCGCCGGCTTGCAGCGCCTGGAACTCAATAATTATATTACCGAAATCATCATTCCCGAAATTATCATTCCTGCTGCCAGCCAGGGAATCATTGCCATAGAATCACGCATTGGTGACACAGAAACCGAAAAATTCCTCAATGCCATCAATCACGAATCGAGCTGGATTGCCGGGGAAGCCGAGCGTGGTTTTTTACGTGCCATAGAAGGTGGTTGCCAGGTGCCGGTGGGTTGCCATTCCCAAATTCTTGGAGAAAAAATTGCCTTAACCGGTTTTGTGGCTTCAATGGATGGTGAAGTTTACCTCCTCGAAACAGAAACTGGTTCGGTTGCCCATCCAAGGGAAACCGGCGAAAAACTGGCCCAAAAACTCATTGGACGGGGTGCTGCAAATATTATGAAGGAAATCCGCCAACAATGACATTACCGCTTCAAAATAAATTGTTTATTTCAACCCGCCCGGCTGGAATGTCAGACGAATTGAATCGTTTGTTAAGTGAAGCCGGTGCATCTGTTTTGGAATTTCCGTTGATTGAGATCAAAGCTGCTGCATTGTCTTCGGAAGAAAAAGAAATGTTTTCCCGCCTGGAAGAATTCCAGTGGATGGTTTTAACAAGCCCCAACGGAGTTAAGTATTTTTTTGAAATTTTGCAGGAAGTTACCGGGTACCAAAAACTGCCGGAAATATTACAAATTGCGGTTATCGGTGAAAAAACAGGCAGGGCGCTTGAAAAATACGGACACACCGCATCGTTTGTCAATCCCGGTTCAACAGCCGAGGATTTTGTCGTGTCTTTTGCACAACACATTCAATCCTCCGGAACAAAACCAAAGATAGTGCTGCCTCTCGGAAACCTTTCCCGCACTGTGATTCAGGACCATTTGGAAAAGTTTGCAGATT
>JAZBNQ010000385.1:0-3988 GCA_036350775.1 Mariniphaga sp. | reverse complement strand
TGAAAACAATTATTTCAACATTCGAATAGCTTTGTTTTTGGAGATCGGTAAGAATATTGCCAATGTTCCCTTCTTCGTTTCTTGCCGGAATTAAAACCGAAACCATCGGTTCTCCAAGTTGATTTTTGGTTTTCAGCACCGGAGAAAACAGAAAATTGGAAAGCGAAATCAGAAACCGTATTCCGAAAAAAGAAAGGGTGATATAGGCAAAAATCATCAACATTAAGAGTCTTTAAGTTTGATATTTTTCAAGGAAGAAGACCTGTAAAATTTATTGTAGTCATCTTCAAGTTCCTGAATTTTTTTTTCTCTGTAATCGTATGTTTCGAAGTGTATGAAAAGATGTGGTTTGGCTGATTCAAAATAATCAACCTGGCTGGCCAAAAAAACCACCTGCACTTCGTTTTTCAGGTTTTTAATCAACCACTCCACCCCTTTTTCAAAATGCAGTTTTTCTATATTGATTGATTCAAACTGACCTTGTGGAAAATAGGTGATTAGATTGCCGGGATTTTGGAGCAGTTCAGCAGCGTAAATTAATGATTCGATAATACTTTTCGAATTTTTTTTAACCGAGAATGCGCCTGTATGCCGAAAAAACCAGTTCTTTTTCAATTGATCTTCCAACATCATTACATGAAATTTTTTATTAAACTTTTTCTTGTTCAGCGAAGCAATAAAAAAACCATCCCACCAACTGAAATGATTGGAAATTAACAAGATGGGTAACCTGGTTTCTGAAACCGTTCCTGATATATGAATTTTTTTGAAATGCTGTTTCATTCGCATCCAGCCATACCACACAAAAAATGGGTACAAAAACCAGTGATGTTTTGCTTTAATCATTTACCGGATAATAAAAAGTACAAAACCAAAACTACAAAAAACAGAAACTGGATAACAAAAACCGGTATGGCCAATTTATTTGAAAATTCGGTTTTTGTTTTTTGAAGCAGCAGATGAAACAGAAAAGCCAGCAAATACCATGCGACGTAATTTTGCACCGGAATTTTTCCACCGGCCCAGCTCCACATACCTAAAAGAGGGGCAGCCTGTTCCAACACCAAATCGTAAATAACCATTAAAAAAGGAGCAAAAAATAATCTGATGGTTTGGTCTTCTGAAATTCTTTCGGCTATAATTTGGGTGCAATAAATCAGCATCAGCCAATTTAATCCGATCATTAAAGGGGTTTCGAAAAGTTTTAGACCAAGCCCGTTTCCGTATATATATTCCCCGAATATCAACCCGGTTTTTACCCCTATGGCTTCAACTAAAAAGGAAAAAATGAAAATAATACCAAAAACAACCAGCATTTTTTTTGTGAATTTTGGTTGATGAAACCAAATCAGGAATCCAGCACTGAGCAAAAGGGCCAGGGGAGTTAACCTATTGAAAATATGACGGGTTGAAGGAAAAAGGAACCCTGCAATTCCTACCAAATAGAAAATTGACAGGAAGCCAACGGAGTATATGTATTTTTTATTTTTCAATGCATTCTATTTTGGTCTTAAAAATAAACCTTATTTTTAGCTTTGCAGGAATTTAATGAAATTTTTAAACCAAAATTAAATCATCATGTCAGCTAAAACTGTTATTTTCTTCGCCGTAATATTTTTTCTTACCGGTTGCTCCGGTTCTGATAAAACAGAAAACTGGACTCATTTTCGGGGCACGCAAATGGATGGCCACGCTAATACCGAAACTGCACCTTTGGAGTGGAGTGAAAATTCAAATGTGGTTTGGAGAGTCCCGGTGAAAGGAAAAGGCTGGTCGTCGCCTGTGATTTATGGCAATCAAATCTGGATAACTTCGGCTACTGACGATGGCAAAGAGTTTTACACGCTTTGCTTTGATTTTGAAAGTGGTGAGTTAATTGATGAAAAAACAATTTTTACCAGCAATGATCCACAGCGGATTCACAGTACAAATTCATACGCAACGCCAACACCATGCATTGAAAATGATTTTGTTTATGTACATTACGGAACTTTTGGCACCGCCTGCATCCATACAAAAACTTTTGATGTGGTTTGGAAGCGTGAAGATTTAAAAGCTGAACACATGCAGGGACCGGCTTCCTCACCCATTCTGCACAAAAACATGCTGATTTTACACATTGAAGGAACCCATGATCCGTATGTGGTGGCTCTTGATAAAAATACCGGCGAAACCATCTGGAAAAGCGTTCGGCCCAAAGAAATTTACGACCCGCTGGAACCGGTTTACCGGAAGTCTTATCAAACACCTATTGTTATTGAAGTTGATGGCAGGGAACTGATGATTAGCAACGCCGCATATATGTGTTTTGCCCACGATGTAAACACTGGCGAAGTGGTGTGGACCATCGAGTACGGATACGACTCCACTGTGAGCCAGCCGCTTTACTGGAATGGGTTGGTGTTTGTCAACTCAGGTTGGATTTTTCTGGACAATATTCCTTTTTTCACCCGGCAATATGCTATAGATCCAACAGGAAAAGGCGATGTTACCGAAACCCATGTGAAGTGGATGTATGAGGATGAAGTACCGCAAATTCCCACGCCGGTTATTGTGGATGGAAAAATGTACATGGTGCACGACCGTGGCATGATAACCTGCCTTGATGCCATGACCGGTGAATCCATCTGGAAAGAAAAACTGCCCGGGAATTTCAATGCTTCTCCCATATTTGCTGCCGGCAATATTTACTTTTTCAATGTAAAAGGCGACTGCACCATCATCAAGCCCGGCGATTCATTCCAGAAAGTGGCCGAAAACAGCATTGGCGAAACGGTAAAAGCTGTTCCTGCTTTTGTGCGCGGGAAAATGGTGTTGCGGACGGAGAAGAATCTGTATTTGATAGAATAATTTGGAATGGGTTGTCAATCTGTAAAAATTATTACAGGTAAAAAATTAAGAATGGGGGATAAAGTGTTGCAAAATCACGCCAAATTTTCAATTACCCGTTCCAGTCTGCGTGTAATTTCTGTGGCCACCTCCTGAACCGCGGGGTTGGAAACTGCCATCATGGATGCAAGCGGATCAACGGCCGCTACTTCCACATCCCCATTATTGTGCTCCTGAACTATTACACTACAAGGCAGTAATACACCAATATTTTTTTCATTTTCAACTGCTTTCAGGGCATATTCCGGATTACATGCACCCAATATGCGATACTTTCTGAAGTTGATATCCAATTTCATTTTAAAAGTTTTTTGCATATCTATTTCAGCAGGAATACCAAAACCTTCTTTGGCAAGTTCTGCCTTAACAATATCGATTACTTCATCAAAACTTTTGTCTTTCAATACGGTACTGAAAAAATAGCTCATATTTTTTGTTTTTTTTGTTAAAGAATTAATTTGAGAACTGTAACAAATATAGTGGTATTTCGTTCAAAATTTTTAACGAATTTTTGAAAAATAGGTTATCATTTTTATTGGTACAGACGCACTATGATTCCCGGTAACAAATCTTTTTTGTTCGAATTTAAGGTTTTATAGCGGGTTATGTTTGGATTTTATTGTTTTTTTAATGGACTTTAGAATTACCAGTAAAATTGCTTGAAATATTCAATGTTTTAAAACCGGTACATTAATTTTCTATTTGTAAAATAAAATTTAAAAAAATTAGAATAATGTAAATATTTATTTTGATTTTATGTCAGAATGTATATTTTTGGCGTCCTAAGACAGTGAAAACTAAAATGACAAATTATGTGTGGAATTGTATGTGCATTTGATTTAAAGACCGGCAGCCAGCAATTGCGGCCCCAGGTTTTAGAAATGTCGAAAAAGTTACGGCACCGTGGGCCGGATTGGTCGGGGATTTATTGTGGTGAAAAAGCCTTGATAGCGCACGAACGGCTTTCCATTGTTGATCCCGAATCTGGAGGCCAGCCATTGTACAGTAAAGACCGGAAATTAATTTTAGGTGTGAATGGTGAAATATACAATCACCGGGAAATAAGAAAACAGTTTGAAGGGAAATACGAGTTTTTAAC
>JAZBNQ010000384.1:0-13207 GCA_036350775.1 Mariniphaga sp. | reverse complement strand
GCGCATGTTTCCGAATCTGGTGAAGTGGGCAAGCCCTTTATTCTGCCCCAAAAAGACCCCAGGTTTTACCAACAGTTTGTAAAGACCTTCAATATTCCTGAGTTTTCAACTTCTGAGATTTCCTTTTCTCCGGGTAAACTAAGGAAAACGGCAAATCGTGAAGCCGTTCAGGCCAAATGGAAAAACCAATAGCATTTGTTATGCAGCTAACCATTTTTCAACGCAAACGGTTTTTTTCTTTTTTACCCTACCTGCTTTTTACGCTGATTACCTTCGTTTATTTTGGCTGGTTTGCGGAGTATATTTTTTTTTACCAGGAAAAACTGACTCTTTTTTTAACCTCATTTTCGTTCTTGTGGGAAAACTTTAGTCAGCCAGGAGGTTTCCTGAACTATTTGGCCACATTTTTAACAGCATTTTACCGGTATGAAATTTTGGGAGCTGCCTTGCTTTCCCTGACACTTCTGCTTGTTGTCTGGTTTTTAGCTTTAATTGGAAAAAAAATAGCTGGGAAGCCGGTTTATCTATTTCCGTTTTTAATTGGAGCGGGTCTTCTATTTCTGCATGCCCACTACCAGTTTCAACTGGTTATTTCCATGGGAATTTTATTACAGTTAATTTGGTTTTATGTGGCCATTCGTTTTTTCAGAGTGAGATGGAGCTGGCTGCCAGTGTTGCTCTTTCCGGCCTGGTATTTCCTTACCGGAGGATTTGCCTGGGTATTTTTACTGATGTATTCTCTTTTTTTGGTAACAGAACCCGGAAATAACCGCTGGCTGCGGGTCGGGTTATTGCTGTTGGTTACATTTTTAACCTTTTTCATTTCTAAAGAATATCTGTTTTTTGAAACAACTGATACTCTTTTGCAATATCCTTTTTCTCCCAT
The DNA here is from genome assembly GCA_036350775.1 of Mariniphaga sp. Taxonomy (GTDB): domain Bacteria; phylum Bacteroidota; class Bacteroidia; order Bacteroidales; family Prolixibacteraceae; genus Mariniphaga. Next base: position 12,321 of record JAZBNQ010000384.1, on the reverse strand, counting down.
GAATGCCGGCATGCAGGTGATTGAGTTATCTTTGGTCGCCGGTTTAGTGGCTGTTTTTCCGTTGCTTTTCAAAATTAAATTTCAGTTTTTTAAACGGCCCGGAACCGGAAAATTTAATTGGTACCAGCTTTCACCGTTTTTTGTACTATTGATTTTGGCAGGAGCGTTAACTCAGCGAATTGATTCCAAAAACAGTCATTATTTCCATGTGGCAAAATTGTTTTACGAGCGAAAATTTGATGAAATTGTCTCATTCAACAAAACATTTCCAACAACTAATAAACTCACTCTTTTTCTGAATAACCTGGCGCTTGCTGAAACGGGTCAGTTGACAGAAAGGTTGTTTGAGTTTCCGCAAAGTCCGGATGGCGAAACATTGTTTCTTAAATGGGAAACCATGGGCGAAGTCCTTAGGCGCGGAGGCCATTTTTACTATACGGTGGGGTTGGTTAATGAAGCCCATCGCTGGGCATACGAATACATGGTTATGCGGGGTTTCACTCCGGAAGGATTGAAAATGCTGATTAAAACTGAACTGATAAACGGCAATTATGAGGTAGCTTCTAAATATATAAATATTCTAAATCAGTCACTGTTTTACCGGAGGGAAGCCCGGGAATTTGAGAAAATGCTGAATAACGATGAAGCTGTAAATCTTCATCCGGAACTGGGATTGAAAAAGCGGTTAAAACCAAAAGTCGATTTTTTTGTGTTGTCTGATGCACCAGCTGCAAATCTGGAGCCATTAATAGAAGCGGATTCAGCAAATGCATTTGCAGTTGAATACCAGTTTGCATGGCTGTTGCTGCAAAAAGATGTTCAGGCTGTGGCGGCGCATCTTCCTCTACTTGAAAAGGCTGGTTATAATCGCATGCCGCGCAGTATCGATGAAGCTGCAACTGGTTTTAAATTGCTGAATATGGGTGAATTTCCGCAGATGGAATATTTGAGAACGAATTCTTCTACAGAACAGCGGTTCAGGCAATATTATCAGTTATTTCAGCAGAACAGTAACAGCCGCGAACAGGCACAACGAGCGCTTTACCCACAATTTTCACATTCGTTTTGGTATTACCTGTTTTTCAACTGAGCTTATTTTTTTTAGGTTTTTTGAGAGCTTTTTAATATTTCCCACAGATTTCGGTGATTTTCGCAAATGAGAGAGCAATTTTAACTTGTTTCAGGTTGTTTGAATTAATCTGCGTTTATCTGCGCCATCAGCGGGAGTTTTTTTGTTTCCCGCAGATTCCGCTGATTTTCGCAGATGAGGCAGGCATGTTTCGAGGCTTAATATTTTTGTTCTGCAACCTGTCGGGGCGCCCTGCATGTATTTGCTCTTCCCTGTATGGATTTTATGCTTTCCTGCACTGCAGGATTACAAAAAAGTGCCGCAGGAATGGTAAACAGGCTGCAGAAATCGCCAAAGACGTTGCAGAATCGATAAAAAGGCTGCAGAAATTACAAAAAACGCAGCAGGACGGGAATAGACCTTCCAGGGCAATGTCCTTTCCTGGAATAGAAATATTCGTTTTAATCAAAATGTCTTATTCTTTTCTAAAAAGAACCATAAATGCAAACATCAAAGCCACGGAAACCAGTGTTGTAATTCCCCAAATAGCATCCCAGTTGTAACCGGCGTCCGATTTGAAATGGTCGATTAGTTGTGCACATAAAAAATTACCCACCAGCAGACCGGCACCAAACGTGACCAGGAAAATAAAACCCTGTGCCTGTGATTTTAATTGGGGTGGCGCTTTTTTGTCGATGTAAATCTGGCCTCCTACATAAAAGAATCCGAAAATCAGACCATGAATCAAAATCCCAATATAGTACATCCATGATTGTGAAACCACGCCACCTGCATAAAACGACAGGTAGCGGATGGTGAGTGCCACCAAACCGAATATCATCGTTTTTCGTAATCCGAATTTTTTAATGGCCACCGGTACCAAAAGTAAAAATCCCATTTCGGCCAGCACACCCCAGTTTATGGTGATGGAGATGTACTGGGTATTGATGTTCAGCAAAAATTCAGAAAAGTAGGAATAGTACATGGCAAACGGGATGAGCGAGAGAAACGAAAAGAGGATGAAGAGGGCAAAGTTCCGGTCCTTCATCAGTTGCAAAGTTCCCAGGCCAAAAGCTTCGGCAAGCGTTGCTTTCTGTCCTTTTGCAAGTGGCGGTGTATTGGGTAACGTCAGGTTTAGAAATACCGCAGCAAAACTAACTCCGGCTCCACAATAAAAAGGAATATGCGTTCCGTCAAAATCAATATTCAGCAGCTTTATAAAAATCAGGCTGAATGCACCGGATGCCACCCAGCCAATGGAACCGAAAACCCTTACTTTGGGGAAATCTTCGGAAGGTAAATGTACCATGGCAATGGCAGAAGTTAAACTCCACGAAGGCATGTAAGCCAGCATGGCCATCAATAAACTGACAAAAAGTATGTCGGGGTTACTGGTTGTTGCTGCCCAGAGTAACATGAGGGCATGAATAAAATTCAAACCTGCCAGCACTTTTTGAGCCGGCCAAAACCGGTCGGCCAGCATGCCCACGAGTGGTGAAGCCATGCAACCAATGGCCATTGAACTCAGGATAAGCGCTTTTTGAGTGCTGCTCACTTCCAGGTTGGTGAGATACGCCGCCAGCGGAACCCACCACACAGCGTACATCATGTATTGAAGGAGCATCATTACAGAGAGTTTGAATTTTGTCATTGCAGTTTATATCTTATTGTTTTTTGTACTCTATGAATTGGTGTATTTGAAAAAGACCGGCCCAAACTGAGCCGGTCTTTTATCCATCTAACAAAACCTAACTATTTAGTTGTATCCCGGGTTCTGCTGTAGTTGTGGTGCCCTGTTTATTTCATCTCTTCCAATTGGAAGCCAGTAGGCATTGTCATTCCAGGTCCTGTCATCAACACTTTGGCTTGTGTCGTAGAACCATCTTTTACTGCCATCGGTATAATGATGAATAATCATTTGGTACACATCTTCAATGACTTCGTCGGCAATCATCCATTTGCGCATCATATACCAGCGGTCACCTTCGGCAAATAATTCAATTTGACGCTCATGACGATACCACTCGCGGGCCTGTGCCTGGTCGGTTGTAACCCTGTCAGGTAAACCAGCGCGGTTCCGTACCATATTCAATGCATTCAACCCTTCCTGAAGGTTATTTCCTCCGAGTTCTATGCAGGCTTCGGCATAATCCAGCAGCACTTCGGCATACCTGAATTCAAGCCATGAATTTTCGTTGTTGAAGTGTTGACCCACTGTAGCCGGATCCTGATATTTTTTCAGGTAGTACCCGTTTTTGGTCCCGTTCCACGATTCGATAAAACTCTGACGTGTATCAAGTCCAGGTTGATCAATATCTACTCCGTTTTCAGCCATAAAATAGCCGGTTTGAATCCGTCCTTCAGGGTCAATTCCCTGGCCATCGCTGGGACGTTGCATCCAATCGGCGCCGTCAAAAAATACAGTGGCATAAAATCTGGGTTCACGTCCCACATACGGGTTGCGTTCAGGATCTTCGGCCAGTTCGGCGGCAGTAAATTCCCTTACAAATTGGTCGCCGGGATTGTATTTGTCCCATACAAACGGAGTTCCGTCGGCCATTTCAAATTTTCTGACCACCGGTTCATTGGGGCCGTTATTTCCCCAGTTGTGGTATCCGTTGGGTCCCCACCACCTGTTTTGAGTAGTGCGGTTGGCAACGGCCTGCAAGTGCTGAACACCCCAAATGGCTTCATCGTCCCAGGCGCCTTTTTGGGTAAAAATGTTAAAGAAATTGTCGGCGTATTGCATAATGACATCTTCAGTCATTTCAGCCGGCGGATCTTCAGTTGTTCCGGTTAAGGCATAGTGTCCGAAATTTCCGTCAATAATACCTTTGGCAGCAGCTTTGGCAGCTTCAAGTCTTTCTGTGCGGGAACCAGACTGGAAAGAAACCAGCGGATTGTTGGGTTCATAGCCACCATTCATTAGAATACCGGTGCTCCAGCTTAAAATCCTCGATTTTAAAGCTGCAGCAGCTCCTTTTGTAGCACGTCCCTGTTCAATTCCATCTTTTTCGGGCAACATGGAAATAGCCTGGTCGCAATCTTCAAGAATAAACGCCAGTGTTTCATCGATGGAGGAACGGTTGATCGACAGAAAATCCTGACCAAGTTCAAACGGTTCTTTAACGATTACAACACCTCCGTAAGAACGCATGAGGTTGGCATAATCAAAAGCACGAATGAAATAGGCTTCCCCTTTCATTCTTTGTATAAGGGTCTCATCCTGGCTGGTTTCTGCCGGAACATTGTCAATATTGGCCAAAAATACATTCACGTTTTTAATGTTGCTGTAAAGTGACCATGATATCCAGTTAAAACGCCAGTTCCCAAAATGTCCCAAATAATCAGGACTCATGGTTCCCTTAATGTTGGTATAACCACTTGGGCGGTGAATACACAATACCTCATCGGTAGCTCCGGCAAGAATATCTTCCCGCAGCCCGAGCAACATATTATTGTCTACACCAATAAAATCGTAGCATCTGCCCAGGTATGCCTTTGCCAGGTTCAGGTCCTCGAATACCGATTGTTCGTTAAACGCATCCACGGCCTTCTGATCGAGAACATCTTCGCATGATGTTGTCGCAAAAATAAGCGCCAGCATCAGTAGTGAATATCCTAATATTTTTTTCATATTCTTCATTTTTCAGATTTCAAAAAATTTAAAACGTAATCCTTGCTCCAATAGCCAGTGTACGGATGGCCGGATAGGTCATCGGTGCACCAATTTCCGGGTCAAAGTTTTTCTGAGCTGCATAAATCAGGAATAAGTTGTTTCCTGAAAAATAGATGCTAGCCCGCGAAATTCCGGTATTGCCAAATATTTCGCCCGGAATATGGTAAGTCAGAACAGCATTTTTCAACCGCATGTATGCCATGTTGTCGTAGTGGTAGGTGCTGTTGTTTACGCCGAATGCCCAGTAAGCATCGTCGCGGTTATAAGCCCTCGCAACATCGGTTTTCCTGTTTTCCGGAGTCCAGCGGTTATCAAAACTCCACTGGAAATAGTTACCGGCTTCACCTCGGCGACCGTCCTGAATGTTCATTCTGTAGTAAGTTCCCTGTCCTTGCGCCAGTACAGCCAAAGTCCAGTTTTTCCATGAAAGGTCTAAAGAGATTCCGTAGAAAATTTCAGGTGCATCAGTTTTGTCGAGCAGGATGCGGTCATCGGCAGTTATTTGGCCATCGCCGCTAACATCTTCAAAAATAACATCACCTGGTCCGGCATCTGGCCAGCTTGGATAAGAATTTACATGTGCTTCATCTTCAAAAATACCAATGGCATTGTAAAGCAAAGCGGCTCCGTAAGGATGTCCGGTACGTTGCTGCCAGGGAACTGATCTTTCAGGTTCGTCCATAAACACCACTTCGTTGTGGTTGTAGGCAATATTTCCGGATACGTCAATCCTGAAATCATTATTGATTTGTTTGTGGTAACCGGCTTCTACTTCCACACCGCGGTTGTCAACTTCGGCAATGTTTTCATCAGGTAGCGATAACCCTGTAAAACGCGGAACAGAAGCATCTCTTGGTGCAAGGATATCGGACCGTTTGCTGTAGAAATAGTCGAAATTGAGCGAGAACATATTTTCAAGAATCTGTGACTCGAAACCAACGTTGTAGGTAGTTTGTTTTTCCCAGGTAATAAACGGGTTGGCCACCGTTGATTGCTGAACCACTGTTTCTACCACTTTGCTTGAACCAAGCGTCAAACCTGTTCCCAGCCCATATTTGTTCATGTACTGGAACGGATTTCCGGGGTCCATACCCATTTTCCCGTAAGTTGCTTTCAGCTTAAAGTAATTGATGAAGTTCAGGTTTTGTTTCCAGAAATCTTCTTCTGAAGCCCTCCATCCCAGCAATAATCCGGGGAAATTACCCCAGCGGCTGTCGGGTGGAAATTTAAGCGAACCGTCACGACGGAAAATAGCTTCCAGCAAATATTTGCCCTGGTAGCTGTAGTTGAAACGGCCAATCCATGATTTACGGGCATAAATATCCATACTACCCCAGTTGTCCTTATCGGCATTGGCACCAGCATCAAGGGTTTGTACCACATCAGAGATGTAATACTTCCGGAATGCACCAAACCAGTTTCCTTTTTGGTCGATTTGTTCGAATGCACCAAACAGATTAATGGAATGGTCGCCAAAATCTTTGGCATAGTTAAAGTTGAAGTTGGTCAGCATTCGGATATCTCTGTCGTAATCTTCGGCCAGTTCAGGTGAAGAATAACCGCGAAGGGTGGGAGTGAGGTCCATGCTGGTGATATACCCTTCCGAGTCACGAACCGCAGAATCCCAGATCGGGAAATAAAGCGTCCACGGTTTGCGGAATCTTTTCCGGTAAAAATTGGTGGCATCGTATGAAAATGAAGCATTCAGCGATAATCCGGGTACAAAAGATGGCGTAATGGTTCCACTAAACGTTAACTGGTTAATGTATTCTTTCTGGTCGTCGTATCCACCTTCCAAAGTGGATGTAACCACCGGGTTGTCACCGTATTCAATATCGGGTCCCGGTTCTCCGGTTGGCCAGAATGACCACTGGGTTGGTACAAGGCGGGTAGCCTGCCCGTAAATAGCACCGGCACTTTTTGTAGGATACAGTTTGTTGTTCAGGAAACCGGCATAGTCCACCGATGTTTTTAACCAGTCGGTGATGGTTAAATCCAGTTTTGCTCTCAGGTTGTACTGGCGGTAGTTGGTTGATTCCTGTTTGTAAATGGCTTCTTCGTTTTTGTAGCCAAAAGAAACATAATAAACCATTCCGCTGGTACCCCCGTTCAAACTTACATTGTGTTTGCTTGTGGTTGTCCAATTGGCTACCAGATCGCCCATCCAGTCGCTGTTGGGGTGTTCCCAAGGGTCGCGACCACTGTAGAACAAAGCAATATCTTCATCAGAAAACATTCTTGGTCTGTTTTCATAATCATGAAATTCGCTAAGCATGGTGGCGTAATCGCCGGCATTGGTTACTTTAGGAAGAATGGTAGGTTGCATAAATCCCTGGTAAAACTGGTAACTCAGGGTTGGTTTCCCGGTTTGGCCGGTTTTGGTGGTTACCAGGATAACACCGTTTGCTGCCGTTGAACCGTAAATGGCTGCCGAAGCATCTTTCAGTACAGAAATACTTTCGATGTCAATCGGGTCGATGTCGCCCAGCGAACGACCCGGAACACCGTCTACCACTACCAAAGGAGCGGTAATGGAAGGGTTGTCATTCCTGTTTCCAAGAGTTGTTCTACCACGAACCAAAATGGTAGCTTCATTTTGTCCGGGTTCGCCACTTCCCTGAATAACTACTGAACCAGGCATCCGGCCCGAAATGGCATTTGTAACATCGGCTGCCGGAATGGCATCGATTTTCTCACCACTTACTGTAGTAACAGAACCAACAACGTTGGCTTTTTTCTGGGTGGCATAACCAACTGCAATAACCTCTTCCAAACCAATGGATTCAACTTCCAGGGTAACATTAATTGTGGTTTGGTTGCCAATATTTATCTGTTGGCGTTTCATACCCACAAAAGAGAATACCAGAACACGGGCATCGTTTGGAACTTCCAGGGTATAATTGCCATCAACATCGGTAACAACGCCGGTGGTTGTTCCCTGAACTACAACCGAAACACCGGGCAGCGGAACTCCATCCTCATCGATTACTTTCCCGGAAATTGTTTTTTGTTGCTGCATGGTAACAGAAGCAGAAGCTGTATTAATAACTTCCTTCGGAAAAACAATAACCTGACGGTCGATAACCTTGTAATCCAGGTTGTGCTTAGGAAGAAGTTCATCCAGAATTTCTTCCACGCGCGCACCTTGTTTGTTAAAGGTAACTTTTTGGTTGTCATTCACCTCGTTGTTGTTGTAGATGAATTTAAACTCGCTTTGGTCGGTAATCGCCTTGAAAACTTCTTTCAGGGTAACCTGTTCCATTTTCAGGTCGAAAGTGACCGTTTCAGAATATGCGCTGGCCTGCGCATTGGTTACCAGCGCCATCAGAAGCAGCAAAGCAATTGATGCACGCCGGATTTTTTTTAGCTGTCGCAGAAAAAGGGACAGCAAACCTTTCATGATTTGTTCCATACATACTGGTTTAGCACATTAAACAATTATTTAATTAACACTCTTTTCTTCAAAAGGAAGAAACCTGTTGAATTATCCTCCTTCCGGTATTATTAGTTTTGGTCTTTTTCCTATTTCATAGTTCGAATCATAACTCCCTGGTTTGAATATTCGTACCTGAAACTTTTTGCTTCACTGAGTAACAGCAGAATTTTATCCAGGGGTTCGTCGGTAAATTCAGCCGTGAACCTTAATTCTCCTGTTTTACTGTCAGCAATAATTATTCGTGTTTTAAATTTACGTTCAAGTTCCGATGCAATTTGAGACAATTCTTCATTGTAAAAATGTAATGCTCCGTTTCGCCAGGCCGCCCTGGATTCAACTCCATTTTGCGAAATGATCAATTTTTCTTTTTCAACGTTATAATGTGCGCGTTGACCGGGCTCCAGAAATGCAGTATTCACGTTCTTTTGAGACGGCTCAAGCTTAACTTTTCCCTCATACAACTCAATTTCATGAAATTTGCTGTTGGGCCACGAATTTATATTGAATGCAGTTCCCAGTACCCTTGTTTTTAGGGAAGGCGTTTCTACAATAAATGGAAGTTTTTCGTTATGTGCCACTTCAAAGTAGGCTTCACCAAATAGTTTGGCCGTTCTGGTTTCCCCCGTGAACGGTTCCATGGTTATTAAATGCGAACCCCTGTTTAACCAGACTTTTGTACCGTCTGACAATTCAATTTGTTTTATTTCACTGTCGCCACAGTGATATTCAGTAAGTATTGATGATTTTTGCTGCCCAAAAAACAATATGCCGGATAGGCCCATTGAAAAAAGTAACAGGAATCCAACTGCAATTTTATAAATGAGATGTTTATTTTTTGAGGATTTGTTATGATATGTGAATGCCAGCTTTTTTTCGGTTTTTTCTATTACGCGGTGTGAAATATCCCGGGGATAAACCCGGTGCCAGAATTCTTTTAATGCATGATATTGATTGCTGAACGAAACATCGTTTTGCAAATATTTGTCTATCAGATTTTTTTCATCCTCTGTTAAATCTGAATTCAGTTCTTTGGCAAGCAGTTCAAAAAGTTTATCTCTTTCAGTCATTTTTATCGTCTCTGAAATTATGACGCAGGAATAAAAAAAACTACCTAATTGAAACGTGAAAAAATATTAAAAAGAATATAAACTGGCTTGTTTAATAGGGGAGGATTTTGATTGTCTTTTTTTTCTGAATCCTATTGTTTCTGCAAGTTTTTTAAGTGCAAAAACCAGGTGGTTGTTTACGGTTTTTTCAGAAACTTCCATTATTTCCGCTATTTCCTTGTATTTAAGTCCGCTAAACTTAGCCAGCGAAAAAGCCATTTTGCATTTGGGTGGAAGCTGTTCAATAGCCAGGTATATTTCATTTAGTTTCTCTGCATTTATGAAATCACTTTCGGGGCATTCAACCGAAGGAACTATAAAATCATTAAATCCATCCAATGTAATTAGGTTTTCTTTTCGGTTTTTTCGGATGTGTGAAATGCACAGATTTTTTACACTGATAAACAAATAGGCCTTCAGATTCTCGATTTCTGTAAGATTCGATCGGTTTTCCCATATTTTTACAAAAACATCGCTGACTATTTCTTCTGCAATTTCTCTTTTTCTAATGAAACCTATGGCAAAAAGCAGGAGATCATCGGAAATGAATTCCATAAGACATCGGAATTTTTTTTCGTCTCCTAATGAAATGAGGTGAAGGCTATGTTTACTGAAAGGCATAATTTAATGATTAGTTTCAGTTTGTATTTAACAGCGAATTCAAAGTTAGAAAAAAAAATTAATAAAAAAAGTATGAAAACAATATTGCTGCAAAGCAAATTTGTATCACGAAATTTTTCCTCCGGCAAAGGGATGTGTTCGGCAGCGCAGACAATCAGGGAGTATTCCATCATGGCGGAACAGGCTGTGTAAAATTTGCAACAAAAACGACTATCTTTGGCAACAGGTTTCAACCCGGAGTTTTTATTTAAGAATAAAATTGGGCTTTAGTCATTAATATCCAGTATTTTAACGGCCGTAACTTGTTTGTTGCTTTTAATAAACCGGGCTGAGTCGCGGTGTAAAAAATCCCTTTTATTTGGGAACATTAAAATCTTGATTTTATTATACGCTCAAAAACCATTTTTATAAATTTGCCTGCCTTAGACAGATATCAATGAAGCAATTTACACTCTTATTTTTTCTGATATATTCACTGGTGATTAAAGGTCAAAACAATCCATTTTCCAGTCCGGTAAAAATTCCCATATTTTTGAGCGGCAGTTTTGCCGAATTGCGAAGCAACCATTTTCATTCGGGTATTGATATTAAAACACAGGGAACTACAGGCATACCGGTTTATTCGGTTGCCGATGGATATATTTCTAGGATATTTGTTTCACCATCAGGTTACGGACTGGCGCTTTACATCAATCATCTCAATGGAACCACTTCGGTTTACGGACACCTGGAAAGTTTTCGCGACGACATTGTACAATACGTAAAAAATATCCAATACGAGCGGGAATCGTTCCGAATCGATTTGCAGATTCCCAAAGATCGGTTTCCTGTAAAACAGGATGAATTTATAGGCAGAACCGGCAACAGCGGTAGTTCGGGTGGGCCACACCTTCATTTCGAAGTCAGAGACACCCAAACCGAAGAGCCTCTGAATCCGCTGCACTATTCTTTTCCGGTAAAAGACCACACTCCACCCCGCATCTATTCAATGATGATTGCGACGCTTAACAACCACGGCCATGTGGATTTTCAGTCTGAAAAAAAATCATTTATGGTAGTTTTTACCGATGGAAAATACCAGGTTCAAAACAACCCGGTTATTCCTGTTTACGGGATGGTTGGTTTTGCTATAAATGCCAACGATTTTTTCGATGGCTCCAATAACCGCTGCGGGGTTTATTCCATCCGAATGTTCTGGGATGGTGAATTGTACTATTCGTTTAAAATGGACCGGTTCTCCTTTCCTGAAAGCCGATATGTAAACAGCCACACCGATTTTGAAGAGTATGTAACTTCCAAACGGCGGTTTCATAAAACCTGGACAGATCCCGGAAACCGGTTGCGAATTTATGATTACGTCCGCAACAAGGGACAATTTCGGGTAACCGACGGCAACATTCATTTGGTTCGGTTCGAACTAAAAGATTTTCATGGCAATACCTCCATTCTCGATTTTAAGGTGGAAAGTAAAGCCAGCCAGGCAGAACGTATGAAAACGCCCTTCATTCAACGGCTAAAATATGACCGGGAAAACCGGTTTACAGAAGAAAATATACGCATCGAATTTCCGGAGCAAACGTTTTACAACGATGTGGAATTTTTCTGGGAGGAAAAACCTGCTTCCGAAGAATTTGTATCCGGAATTCATGTGGTGAACCGGAATACTGTTCCAATGCACAGCAGTTCCCGTCTTTCAATAAAAACCCATAAACTTGAAAACCGATTACAGGAAAAAGCGCTGCTTGTAAGTGTGGATACCATTTCCGGAGAAATCTCGGCAGCCGGCGGAGCATATAACAACGGCTGGGTTACCGGTGATATCCGATCCTTTGGAAACTACGCCGTGGCGCTGGATACTGTGCCGCCGCGTATTATTCCGCTAAGCATCCGCAACAATTCTGCCATAACAGAAACGTCGCGCATCCGGTTTCGTATTTCCGACGACCTCTCGGGAATCAAAAATTATACGGGTACACTTGACGGGAAATGGGCACTGTTTGAATACGATGCCAAATCGAATTTAATTACGCACTATTTTGACGCCCAACGGTTTGAACTGGGAAAAAGGCATGCATTTGTTTTAAAAGTAACAGACAATAAAGGAAATGAAAGCAGATATGAAGCCTCATTCTGGAAATAAATGGCTGGTTCTGGGCGCTATGTCGGGTACATCGCTTGACGGCCTCGATTTGGCATTGGTGGAATTCCAACGTATTGAAAACCGATGGAACTTTGTCATTATTGCCGCCGAAACTGTTAACTATTCAGCCGAATGGGAAGAAAAGCTGCGAACTGCTCCGGAACTTACGGGGGAAAAACTGATTGAACTAAACCATGCTTACGGAAATTTTACCGGACAGCAAATCAACCTTTTTGTAAAAAAACACCAGCTTTCACCTGACCTGATTGC